>JBGUVT010000001.1:0-4823 GCA_045220485.1 Anaerovoracaceae bacterium
GGAACAGTTGCTGCACTCGGACCTAAGGTTGGTGAGTTTGACACCATTATCCCTCAGGTAACAGGCGCTGCTTATCTCTGCGGAGAAGCTAAGTGGTTCATGGATCCGGACGACAAGATGACAAAGGGTTTCACTGTCTAGTTGATCAGTTTACACATGTAAAAACATAAGGCCGGCTGCACTGCCGGCCTTTTGCTTTGCCCCGTATGTTAAAAACAGCATAAGTTATTGACATTTGTCCGTCTTCGTTGTAACATTTGACAGTCGCGAAATGATATGCGCGCGTAGCTCAGTGGATAGAGTGGCTGACTACGAATCAGTAGGTCGCGGGTTCGAATCCCTCCGCGCGCACCAAAAGAGCCCCGGAATCATATTCCGGAGCTCTTTTTCTTTTTCATTTAATTTTTCAGGCTCTGAAGCGGTGCCGGTATACGTCCGCCTCTCGTGATCATAACTGACGGTGATTTAGTGCGCAGCGGCATTACCGGTCCATAGCCCAGCAATCCGCCGAAGTTCAGTTCTTCTCCTTCGGCAAGCCCTATCGCCGGTATTAGTCTGACTGCAGTAGTCTTTGAATTGACCATGCCGATCGCTGCTTCATCCGCAATTATCGCAGAGATCACATCAGCGCTCGTATCTCCCGGTACGACTATCATGTCGAGGCCTACAGAGCACACAGCAGTCATAGCCTCGAGCTTTTCAATTGAAAGCGTTCCCTCTCTTGCAGCATCTATCATTCCGGCATCTTCACTTACAGGAATAAATGCTCCTGACAGGCCTCCTACACTTGAAGAAGCCATTACTCCGCCCTTTTTGACAGCATCATTCAGCATGGCCAGAGCCGCAGTCGTTCCGTGAGCGCCGCATTGTTCAAGACCTATTTCCTCCAGAATATGAGCAACGGAATCGCCGATTGCCGGTGTCGGAGCAAGTGACAGGTCTACTATGCCGAATTGCGTATTCAGTCTTTCAGCTGCTTCGGAACCTACAAGCTGTCCCACTCTTGTGATCTTGAACGCCGTCTTTTTGATGACCTCCGAGACCTCATCCAGAGGTGCGTCCTTAGGCATACCTGCAAGCACCGATCTGACTACGCCCGGGCCGGAAACGCCAACACTGAGCACATGATCAGCTTCTCCCGTGCCGTGGAACGCACCCGCCATAAACGGATTATCTTCAACAGCATTACAGAACACAACGAGTTTTGCCGCGCCCATGCATTGGTCATCCTTCGTGAGCTCCGCAGTCTCTCTTACGATGGCTCCCATCTTTCTGACTGCATCCATGTTGATGCCTGCACGTGTTGATCCTATGTTAACCGATGAGCATACAAACTCAGTCTCAGCCAGCGCGCGCGGAATCGACTCAATCAGTTCCATGTCGCCCGCACTGAATCCCTTATGTACCAGGGCTGAATAGCCTCCGATAAAGTTTATGCCGATAGTATGAGCAGCCCGGTCAAGAGCTTTTGCGTATTTGACCGGATCGCCGCCCGAAACTCCTGCGAGCATTGAGATTGGTGTTACCGACACCCTCTTGTTTACGATCGGGATGCCGTACTTGGCTGAAATATCCTCACCGACTGATACGAGGTCCCCGGCAAGGCGGCAGATCTTGTCATACACCTTTGTGCACGACTTGTCTATATCGGTGTCCGCACATTCGATGAGCGATATGCCCATGGTAGTTGTGCGGATGTCCAGATTGTTGTCTCTGATCATGGAGATCGTCTCCATGATGTCTTTTACGTCATACATGTCAGTCTTCCTTCCGCATTATCAGATCCTGTGCATTGAGTTGAAGATATTCTCGTGCATAAGATGCACTTCTATGCCCGGCAGTCTTTCCTTGAGCGCATCTTCGAGATCTTTGATGCTGCCCTTAAGTCCTGACATGTCTATAAGCATGGTCATTGTAAAGAACTTATCCATAACTATCTGCGATACCTGGACCACGCTGCCGTTGGCCTCTGCGATACACGCAGCTGTTTTGGCAAGAATGCCGACATCATTTACTCCTACCACTGTAAGAACTGCATTTTCCTGTTTTTCCATCACTCTATTCTCCTTGTAATTTAATTGTTTTCATTAGCTGTCTGACTGCGCGTTTTTATAGTTGCCGCATATGCGCTGTTGCAAAGTCCCAGCACAGCGGAAAGCATGAACAGTGTTTCTATTCCCAGCACCTTCCATATCCATCCGCCGAACAGAGCTACAAGAATCGTGATAAAGTGGTTCACCGATACTCCTGTAGAAATAGTTGCCCTGACTTCGTCAGCGTTGTCTGCAAGATCCTGTACATATACATTGGATGCCATCGACGCCAGTGATATCACTGAATCGAGAACATAGTTTGCGCAGCATATCAGGAATGCAGTATGCATAGGGAATATATGATGAGCAAACCCGTAAAAAAAGCAGACTACAACCAGTATAAGCGTATCGGATATCATCACGATCTTATAGCCGAAACGGTCAATTATCCTTCCTACAGCAGGCGATGCAAAATATGAACATATCGACGATACCGCAAACAGTATGCTTATATCCATTGCGCTCGCGCCGTAGAACAGTACCAGTACATATGGTCCGAACGTGAAAAAGATCTGCTTTCTGGCTCCGTAGAAGAGTTCCAGCATGTAGTACTTGGTATACTTTTTGTGAAAAAAGAACCTTCTTTTGGAGGGATCAGGCTTGCTGTCTCCCTTTATCTTCATCGAAGCGGCAAAGCCCAGAAGAATAATAGCTGCGCTCATCATGAATATAGGCTTGAAAAGGGATAATCTGCTTCCCAGTATGTAAAACAGGCCTATTACGACAAAATACCCCGCCAGCATTCCTATCTGGTACACGGCGCTCTGCCTTCCAAGCGCGACTCCGCTCTTCCCTTCCTGCGCGTATTCAAGCGTGATCGTATTGCGCATACCAAGCTGGATGTGCTCCCCAAGCGAATAGATGAATATCGCCATTATGACCAGTACTTTTGAAGGCGGGATAACAGCCTGCATCGCCATTCCGGTGAGCATTACCAGAGCTCCTATCTGATATATCCGCTCTGCCGAAAACTCATACAGAAGAGCCAGAACAAAAATAAGGGCAAGACCCGGCATCTCCCTGAAAAACTCGGAAACGCCCTTATCGAACGCCGACATGCCGACCGCCTCAGCAAGATAATTATCGATTATTCCCTTGTACAGACCGTGCGCAAGTGCAAACGTCACTATCGTTACGAAGAATGCCTTGTAACTTGATTCCGGTCTGAATGTTTCTCTTAATTTCTTTATCATTCAAGTCCCTTCTGAATTGATTGTACTGATACATATAACTTTTTTCAATTCCAATCCTCAATTGCTAAAACTATACAAAAAGCAGTATCATATTCCTTGCGGGCAAATCTGATCCGCAAATCAAAAAAAATATCTGGAGGTTATATCAATGAGCAATATTCTTGAACGATTCATGAAATATATTGCGATAGACACACAGTCTGATGAAGACAGCACGGATTCACCGAGTACGGCAAAACAGTTCCGTCTGGCAAAGCTTCTTGCAGAGGAGATGGCCGGTATGGGTGTATCTAATGTAAGACTCGACGATCAGCACTGCTATGTTTACGGGGAGATCCCTTCAAATCTGGATGCTGACATACCGGCTCTCGGTTTCATTTCGCACATGGACACATCCCCAAACGCCCCTGGCGATGCAGGTAACGCCAGGATCCACAAAAACTATGACGGAGGAGTTATCAGGCTCAACAATGAAGTCTCTCTCGACCCGGATTATTATCCAGAGCTCAAAGACTATACAGGCTGCGACCTTATCGTCACTGACGGAGTTTCACTTCTCGGAGCCGATGACAAAGCCGGCATTGCCGAGATCATGACCATGGCAGAAACGTTAATAAACGATCCGTCGATCCCACACGGCAGGATCGGCATAGCCTTTACTCCGGATGAAGAAATCGGAAAAGGTACTGATTTCTTTGATGTTAAAGGATTCGGCATGGATTACGCCTATACAGTGGACGGAGGCCCGCTGGGAGAGCTGGAATACGAAAACTTCAACGCTGCTGAAGCGCGTATATATATCAAAGGGCGCGATATCCATCCGGGTTCCGCGAAAGATGCCATGATCAATGCCGTCAGGATCGCCGCTGAACTGGATGGAATGCTCCCTCAGGAGCAGAGGCCTGAATATACAGACGGCTATGATGGCTTCTTCCATATGACACAGCTTAACGGCACCCCTGCTGAAGCAGAGTCGCGTTACTTAATCAGAGACCATGACGCAGCACTCTTCGATAAGAAAAAAGCGCTCATGCAAAAGTGCGTCGATTACTTTAACAGCAAATATGAGAACCCGATCACTCTTGAGATACGCGAGCAGTACAGAAACATGAAGGACCTGATAGAGCCTCACATGTTCCTTATAGACAACGCAAGAGACGCATTCAAAGCATGCGGCGTCGAAGCTATAGTCAAACCAATCAGAGGCGGTACAGACGGAGCAATGCTCACGTACAAAGGACTTCCTTGTCCTAACCTTTCAACAGGCGGGCTGAACTTCCACTCCAACACCGAATACATCCCGGTGCAGTCGCTCGAGAAGATGGTGGATGTACTGGTGGAACTGGCCAGAGCGAAATAGCATGAATATCATTGCAACACAAAACGGATCCCGCCATGGGATCCGTTGTTTTATTATTCGGCAAGCTCCCTGAAAACCGCCTCCGCATCAGCCCTTATCAGCAATGTGGCTCTTTCATCTGCGGATGTCGGCGATTTGTTTATCACCACAAGGTTTTTACCGTTGAATTCATTTATC
>JBGUVT010000002.1:0-2593 GCA_045220485.1 Anaerovoracaceae bacterium
TGGCTGAATGCTGTCCAGATTGCGAATGGAAGGAACTGTGCGTCGAGGTTTGCAGGACTCTACGATAAATTACAGAAAGAACCCTGATGCGCCAGTGATATGCTCCCTCTATGAGAGACAGTGAATAAACACACTGTTGATCATGGAGGGAGCTTTCTTATGAGAAAAAAAGGCATAAAGGTTGCTTCAAAGATTAAGCTTGCGACTGCCAAGGCAATAGTTAACGGGACTGCAGGAGCATCTGCTTCAGCAAAACAACTAGGCCTTAGCGAGCAAACAGTACGGTATTGGGCTGCCCTATATAGGGCCCAAGGGGAATCGGCATTCGAGAATACAGGTAAGAACAAAGTATATCAGAAAAGCCTAAAAGATGAAGCAGTACAGTCTTATCTTCGTGGTGAAGGATCTTATGAAACCATAGCGGCAAAGTACGGCTTACGCTCAGATCGTCAACTGAAAGTATGGGTTAAGATGTATAATAACGGCAAAGACTTCTCACATAAGATGTCAGGAGGGAGCCGTATGACTACATCAAGGAAAACCACCAAAGAGGAACGTATCCGGATCGTTAAAGACTGTCTGGCAAACAAATGCAACTACGGCGAGACCGCTGTCAAGTATAACGTCAGTTACCAGCAAGTATATACATGGGTAAAGCGTTTCAGGGAACTCGGTGAGGAAGGCCTCGATGACCGCCGTGGCAAACGCAAGGCAGCACAGGAGCCGCGCAGCGAAATGGAGAGGCTACAGATAGAGCTGGAGCAGTTGAAACACAAGCTGTATATGACCGAAATGGAGCGGGACCTGCTAAAAAAAGTCAGGGAACTGGAGAGGAAAGATCTCTATCGCAAGTAAGGCAGTCACACCTCTACAGTTCTATCCAGTACTGCACTGAGACTTACGGTTATCCGGTAGAACCATGCTGCCGGATACTACATGTTTCAAGAGCAGCGTATTACAAGTGGCTGCGCGGCGATGTCGGAGAAAGGGTCCGACACAACAGAATCATAGCCGAAAAGATAGAGGAAATACACAGGGACGATCCATCCAAAGGATACAGGCGAATTAATGACGACCTGTACCGCGGGTACAACATCAAGGTCAATGACAAGCGTGTGCTGAGAATCTGCCGGTCCAGGAACATAAAATCTACAATTAAGTACTCGAATCACGGGTGCACACGCCGGGCAGATAATCCGCAGTTTATTGCCGAGAACATACTGGACCGGAAATTCACAGCTGATAAACCAAACGAAAAATGGCTGACAGATGTCACTGAATTCAGATGGTATGATGAAAACAATGACAAGCATAAGGTGTATCTGAGTGCGATCCTCGATCTCTATGACAGGCGGATCGTCACACATGTGATCAGTGACCGCAACGACAATCCTCTGGTCTTCGATACCTTTGATCAGGCAATCGCTGCCAATCCGGGAGCATCTCCTCTGTGCCATTCTGATAGAGGTTTCCAGTATACTAACAGGATATTCCATCAGAAGCTTGAAGCAGTCTCCATTACCCAGAGCATGTCACGTGTAGCCAAGTGCATCGATAACGGTCCCATGGAAGGATTCTGGGGAATTCTCAAGCGTGAGAGATACTACGGGAAACGCTTTAGGAGCCGTGAAGAATTGGTCAAAATGATCGAAGAATATATCCGTTACTACAACTATAAACGGTATCAGAGGCGTCTCGGAGTCCTGACTCCGATGGAAAAGCACCAGTCATATTTTCTTGCAGCATAAACAGAATCAAATTTTTTGGGCGATATATCAGACTATATACAAGGCGGCGCCTGTCAAGTGGACCGTGGAATAAACCGCAGTACCCATAAGGGGTACGAGGATTTATGCTGCGAATAAACCGCTTGACAGACGCAGAGCGAAACGCGACGAGAAGCAATAGACTTTAAAAGGTAACATAAAAAAGGACCAGCAACTAACTTGCTGCTGGTCGCATTGATCTTATAATTTTTCACTGTCCTCTTGACGGGAAGCAGTCCACCTTTTCAGGTTTTTCCGGTTTTTCTTTATGAACGCAGGGGCCATTCTCCAGCCTCTTAAAGCGGTGAGTCTGTAACAAACTTACTCAGCGGCGGGAGATACGCCCCACTCCTTTCATCGTCCGCTTTACTGTTTCTGCAGGACAATATAGACGTCGCAATATGTATCCGACGTTTTGTATTCGTCGGCATTAGGTACGTACCCGTCAGGGAATTTCATGATGTGTGCAGTATAGACCGTGCCCTCATCCGCTTTAAAGACGGCAACGCCGTTTTCATCGGTCTTGCCCATCATGCAGAAGCTGTCGGAGCAGAACTGTACTCTTACACCCGGGACAAAATCTCCGTCTGAATCCGTAACGATCACCCGGTAAACGCCTTCGCTGTTAGGGGTCACCGGCATTCCTCTTTCGACTACAACTTCTTCATCCGCTAAAAGCGAATCAATGACTTTCTCATAAGCAACCATTTCCATCGGTGCGCCGATAAACGGGGCACACAATATTTTGCCCTCGCTGTCGACGAAGTACGAAGTCGGAAGGCCGGGGATTTCCAGCATTTTGTCCAGGTCATCGACCGGCATCAGGT
>JBGUVT010000003.1:0-7002 GCA_045220485.1 Anaerovoracaceae bacterium
ACAAATGCGGACGGCGCGGTGAACCGGGCAGTGTTCAGTACTTCCTCTCAGGACGCGGAGGGCCGCATGCTCTTTGAAAGATCCCACAGCGTTCCTGTTCTCTATCCCGCGTTTATCGCGGACCAAAGTCACCGCATCTACGGACCGATGGCGATAAGCGGCGGAAAGATCTACACGATTACGAATACGGCCAAGTACAAAATAGCGCAGGCAATATGGTGCTATGATATCGAGGAGGACAGCTGGGCCCGGCTTTCATTGCCCGAAGGATGCGACCCGCAGTCGATCAGAGGCGCCGCCTTTGCGTCCCTGAGGGACAGACTATACCTGTACGGCGTACACCTTTCAACGGATGAAGCCGGATTGAACGTGAGCAGAGGATGTTTGTGGCGCTATGAGCCTTACGGAGATTTTTGGGAAGAACTGGAGATTCCTTTACCTGATAACGCCGAAGGCATTTGCGCGCTCGGAGACGAACTCTTTGTGGTGGGCGGCAGTGTTTATGACATGCAGCTCGAAGGAGCGCCGGCCGACAGCGATGGAGTTTACAACTTCGGTTTCTACAAGGCGGACCTGGCGCGCGGCGCGCTTGTCCGGGTCGGCGGGAAGCTTCCTGAAGATGCCGCAATGGTCAACACGAAGGTTGCTGCAGGCAAAGACAGAATGTACATTTACGCGGAAATTGACGAAAGTTATTATGAAGATACCGGAGAAACTCCGGCAAGCGGATCAGAATACATTAAGACAGTTTCAGGCGGAGTGCTTTACCGCGTCGCCTATGATGACGCTGAGAACAAGATCACTTTCGAGGATCTGACAGATACTCTCAATGAATCCCTGGGAGATGACTTGCGCACGGAATATGAGTACAAGATGAGATCGGATGTACCGGGAGAGCACTTCGCGATCGCGGGTTTTGATACGGGCGTAGCGATCATCGGATCTGCCGTAAACGGCGAAGATGTGCATATCATCTATGATACCGACGAGAAGGCTGTGCTTTACGACAGAGCCACCTGCTATCACAAAGCATTTGATCCGATCGCAGTTTCCGACGGCAAGAGACTCTACGTGATCGGCTGCAATGGAACAGAGCCGGATGTGATGTACTTCCGGTCCCAGGAGATTACGCCGCAGGCAGCGGCGAACGAAAGCGGCGAGCCAGAAGGAGCCGGCGGCGTCAGCGGCGGTGGAATAGATCCCACGGTCATCGGCGGAGTGACTATCGGATTGTTTGCAGCGGCAGTTCTCCTGCTGACGGGAATGCGAAAAAAGAGATCTGAATAAGCAGTGATCCATCAAGGAGCCCTGCGCCCGGAATGTTTTATACAAGGGGCGCAGGGCTTTAACATGCGCTGTGACACTAAAAAGTACAATTTACTGTTGTTTTTTCCGCCTGTTTACAGTAAGATACTATTTGTCGAATGAAAATCATATGACATGGGGGCGTAGCTCAGTTGGGAGAGCGCGACACTGGCAGTGTTGAGGTCATGGGTTCAAGTCCCACCGTCTCCATTTTTGGGTTAATATGAAGTCCGAAAAGTGCTTTATTTAAAGGCTTTTTCGGGCTTCGTGTTTTTTTGGAGACGCTGGGTGACTCGCGGGTGACTCACTGGGGACTCGTCAAAGAAGCTTATGACCCTGCAATTCGGGTTTTCTTTTTCGAGTGGATCGAGTCGGAGTTCATCAATTTCACCCAGTATGCGGGATTTTTCTTTCATACGGTTGCGGTCTTTGATATAGACGTTCTCCGTAATCTTGATATCGGTATGACCTATCTGATCGATGATCGTCGTATCGTCAACGTCAGCTGCCTTTAAAATAGACGCATAGGTCTTCCGGAACTTGTGAGGGGGCCTGTACGGGATATTAAGCTCAGCACAGATTTTTTTCAGATGACGTCTGACTTGGCTGGCCCGGACACGATTACCGACGTAACGTTTTTTAAATCGTCCCGGTTCCTGTTTGAACAGGTATCCCCCGCCGGTTTTTTCCGCGATTTCCTTGATTTCGCGAAGCCATTCGAGAGCGTTATCAGGAATCGCTACACGTCGGATCCCTGCTTGTGTTTTCGCTCCTTCTCTCACCGTTTCCATCTGCTTCCCCGTGTTATCTGCTTGGGTTTCGGTCCGGCGTATGAGGATGTAATGTTCCTCCAGGTTTATATCCTCCACAAGCAAAGCAACACATTCGCCGATGCGCTCACCCGAGGTCATTGACAATAGAATACAGCGGGTATAGGGATTCGGATTTGAAAGGCAGTATGACTTTAGGAGCGCATATTCATCAGGATAATATACTTCGTTTTCCGTTGGGGATGTCGTATGACGGAATCCGTTTATATCGGTACGAACATGCGATATTACTTCATCCGCGGTGTATGTGATCAGGTCTTCATCTTCAGCGCGATTTAGGATCCCCCTCACCACGCATTTTATGCGCCCCAGCTCTTTTGCCGAGATCCTTCTTTTAGGGTCTTCTTCTGTCGGGCTGCCTGCGTCATAAATATCCTGAAGGAAACCGGTCCATTCTTTCCGGGTGATCCTTTTCACCGGTTTCTTGTTGATAGCCGCGTTTTTAATATACTTGTCGCATGTCTTACGATATCTAAGAGCTGTTGCGCCTTCGATCACGCCGCTATTGAGTCTGGCCATATTCCATTCTGTGAAGATATCCTCCGGTTTTTTACCTTCGGATTCCTTCTCTGTTTTCTTTCTTTCCTTCTGGATCTTTATAATCTCGCTTTCTACATCTTCACGGTTCTTTCTTTTGAGCCTCCTTCCGTCCGGGAGACGGCAATACCATCTGCCGCCGCTTTCAAAGATTTTGTATTCATATGAATCTAATAAATTCATCCGTTCACACTCCTCGTATTGGGTGCGAATGCTGCCAAGATCTATTATGCCCGCGGCGATAGCGTATTTCAATATTTCGGAGTCCTTAGTAATATTATCAGTCATTTTTCACCTCTGGAAGAAGGATGAAGGAAAGGGAGAGTATCAAAGCTCAAAACAAAAACCTACAGATCCCGCATAGCCATTGAAGGCTTTTACGGTTCCTGTAGGTTTGGGGTCTATTCGTTCTTTTGTTTGTTTGGTGGTTTTGCTGCCTTTTTATTCAGCTGATTTTTTGACATCCTTACGATTTCTTTAACGGCTTCGTAAGGAGTGGGGTCTTTAGTGCCGCATATGTCTTTGAGGCTGAGCAGTTCGTTTACTATTCTGCGGTTCATCCGCTGTTTGTCTCTGTTTTTCATTGCTTTTAACTATTAAGGCACACAAAGTAAGCGTTTTGTCATTACGACGACATCCGTTGTGACGGGAAACGCCGGGCTCTCAGAACCGATATGTGTTTTTCTTATTAACCACCTGTTTAATCGAGAGACACAAAAGCACGTATATAAATCACATATATGTGCTTTATATTGCTTTGATTGTAAATCAACTACAAGTGTATGTCAAGCACAAAAATCACATTAAACAATCACATATGCGTTCTTATTAATTGTGAGCATGCTTTATGGTTTAATCTTTTTGAAAAGAACTGGTTGTGCTATTATATTTATTAGACTTTGTTTCTTTAAATGGAATACTGTACGAAAACTATTTTGATAATATGATTTTTCACGAGGTAGTTTTGTAATATACAGCGTTTGGATTGGAGAGCATTATGGATGAATCTGTTAAAGCCATAAAAGGCCCTGATGATGAGCATACTCCTAAAGAAACTGTTGATAAAACGATAGAACCGGATGCTCTTCGGATCATAAGTCAAAATTGTTCTATGGAGTATATTAAGCGATTAAGAGAATCACCTGATACAGACATATTCAGTACTGCTTATCGCGTGGGGAGCAGGATTCGACTTATACGTAAAGCAAAAGGCTTGACACAGGCAGAGTTGGGCGAAAAAGTGGGTCTTACTGCGGATCGGGTACAAAAATACGAGAATGGAATAAGAAAACCAAAACCTGAGCTGATTCAGGAATTTGCAACAGCATTAGGGGTAAACAGAAAAGCATTGGAAGATCCCATTATATCGGATCCGGTAGGTGCCCTGTTTGCATTATTTGAAATGGAGATGTTGTATAACCTTAAGGTAGAGCGGTCGCCCGACAATAGCAGTGCTGTTTTAACATTTGGTCATGGTGTCTCTCCTGAACTGGATGCGTTTCTGGCTGAGTGGGAGAAAGCATATAAACACTTTAATGAAAAGATTAATCTTGCGTCTTCGGAGAGGGAAGCAAAAGATATTGCTAATTCTTATACGAAATGGAAATACGCTGTATCACGGGAATCCGCTGGTGAAATGTCAAAGCAGAGTCAGAGGGAATTATTAAAAAAGCAGATAGAACTGCTTAACCAGGAATTAGAAATACTTGGGGAAGAATAAAGAGCACAGATCTATACGATTAATTCATATGTCGGTAAACGCTGATAACAGGTAGCGTTTGTGAGGTTCCTTTAATGTGAGGAGCCTCTTTTTTTTGCTTTCTTAACAATTCCAGATAAGCAATCAGCCGATAAAGCGTGAAGAACAGAGCCAAATATGGTTTGAAAATTCAAAAATTCCGGTGTTTTATCCCAAAGGACGACTCAAGCGGCAAAAAATGCACGATTTTCGAGAAATTCCGATATATCTATTGTGGGCGGGAAAATTAGATAACAAGGTGCTCCCTACGAAAGGTTGGATAACATGGAAAATCGACATGATAATGATGATTTCAAGAGCATGGACAACAACGGTGCTGTTACAGCGAAAGAGAATGCAGGCCTTGCCGCGAATATTATGTTTGCAATTAGGGAGAGCAATTGGTTACGGCCGACGGGACAGGATGTTTCGTGCGATCGTATCTACCATGCACTTCTCAACATTAACGCAAACAAAAAAGGCAGCCACAATGCCAGGCAAATGTACGCGCTTGTGGTTGAGAACATTACGGTAACGACTCGTAATGCGGTAAAGCTGCGGGGGATTGATATTAGGGTTAACAGACAGGATCTCCTCGAAGATATTCAAATGTCAGGATCTGTCGGGGGTGTTGATTATTACTATATTGCGGTCCCGGAAGAGCCGGAAATGATAGAGGCGGCTGAGTCGGTAGTACGATCGGAGTGGGGGATCATGACAGTCGATCAATCAGGCAATGTCAAGGTAATCAAGGAACCTTCCCGACTGAAGATCATCAGCCGCGAGGAGACTCTGTCCGATATCATTATCAAGTTATTGGGAGACTGCGTTTTATTTATCGAATAATATCGCTGTATTATTTAGCATGGCAATTCTGGCGCCTGGATTTATCTTTGGAGCACAGGTATAGATGTATCCTCCGAGCCAATAGCCATGTATCTCAACCATTTCATTAATACGCTTGTAATACATACACTTCATAGGAAAGGCGCCGGAGCGATAATGTTCCGGCGTCTTTCTTCATAAAAATCTTCACTCGTTTACTTATAAAAAAAGTGTTCCGATATATCCCTTGTGAAAGCAGAAAAAATGGAGTGTCAGAACAGTGAAACACATGGAAATGAGATCGAACAGGGCAAGGGAAGCTCCGTTCAGGTCACGTATTAATTGTCTTCCGGAGCGAGTCTGAGCCGCTCCTTCAGATAATAGCGAATAAGCGAAACAGATTAGAATCCTTCGTCTGCACCGGGCGGGGAACAACGGCAAGCAGCGTTTTCTGCTTAACGGCACCGCTCAGCCGGATCGTGGCGGCGTCCGCTCCGACGATATAAGGAGCCGAAAAAATCCGATGTACGACCAGCACACACACCGGGTCCGGTGCAAAATGTGGGGCTGTTGCATAGCGGGAGTTGCTGCAGGACTGACCATCCGCAGGACTTGACGGGGCAACCGATTGCCGCCGTCCGAAGCGGAAACGCAAATTCATTTTTTTTGACTACCGGGATAGAGAATAACCAGTTAAGGCAGCATAAACCCGGTTTAAGGCGGTTTAAACGGGATATATCCGGTAGTTGAAAGCTCAGTATATATCCGCTTAAGGTCAGGCGGACTGTCAGGTTTTATGTTGATACGGTGATTTGCCGGAAAACAAAAGCCAGCGCGCGCCGCAGAGCGCTATATGCCCGTCAGGGCGACCCTAACGTGACAGTCCAAGGACGACATACCCAGTCTAAAACACGGGTGGGGGCATCTTAACATGTAATAGGCGGAAAAAGCATTGAAGAAAGAGAGGAAGAACTATGCCCAGAAAAAGGGAAAGCTTTAAGTATGCGCTCAATAAGCGGGCATTTCGAAATACAAAAAACGACAAAAACGACAACACAGAGACCACGTATAAGCGAGGCATTGATCAATTCGTTGAGTGGGCAAAAAAGCGAGGGTGCAAAACGGCGGAGGAAGTCACGAAGGAACTTATCCAGAAATATGAAGAGTATCTGGAAGGACATCCGAAGTCCTATCAACCGTCGACAATCCACACATTTCTGACACCGGTCTGCGTTGCCGCAGGCGTGTCGATGGACGAGATCAGAAAACCGAAAAGGACAGCGGGAAGAATCGTCCGCAGCCGCGATAACGGCACTGATGGGAATAACCGTAAAAACTCGCAGGGACTTAAAGAGGAGTGTAATCCAAAATACGCACGGGTCGTGTCATTTCAAAGGGTAGTTGGCATCCGCCGGGCGGAACTTGCGGATTTATTGGGGATGGACCTGATCTGCATGGGAGAAGACTGGTCTGTTCTTGTCCGGCAGGGTAAAGGGGGGAAAACACAGTTGCAGCGTATCCTTCCGCAGGATGTTGATACAGTACGGGAGACCTTTGACGGCATTGAAGACACGGAAAAAGTGTTCAGTAAAGAGGAGCTCAATAACAAGATCGATTTTCATGGTATGCGGGCTGAAAATGCCAGAAGATGCTACGCATACTATGCGGAAAAGATTGAAGAAAAGCCGGGATTTGCAGAAGAAATGAGGTGCAAACTGATGGACCGCTGGCTTAACGGGCATGAAAGACTTCGTAAAACGAATCATA
>JBGUVT010000004.1:0-4644 GCA_045220485.1 Anaerovoracaceae bacterium
CCGAAGAAACCCATGCTGCAATTTGACCGTGAAGTTGATAAACAATTGACTATCTAATGATTATTTTCGTCGAACTCACGTTAATTATTGCGTTGTAGGTTGGCTGTGATCTCTTAAATGCCTCTAACTTGTCTTCTTCCTTGCCAGATAATTCTTCTGCATTTTCCAACTCATAGACCTTGCTGGCATCATACATTCCAGAAAGCGCACCCTTGGACAGCATGGTTTCTATGCGCTCTTCTGTTACGGCATAGCTACGCTGTAAAGGTTGCATTACTGTATATTCCCGGTACTTGAAGTCATCATTATCGAAGATCTTGCAGACCTCATTGGGCTTGAAATCGGTATAGAGCTTTGTGATGGCAGCACGGTCTTCGGCAGTTATCTCATTCTTCTTCTCTCCAAGAGCCTTGCGGAGTTTGTGCGACAATGCCGAAGCATCAATGAGTTGAATCTTTCCCTTGCGATGTTCTGATTTGTTCTTCGACAGTATCCAAATGTATGTTGTGATACCTGTATTGTAGAACATATCGTTTGACAACTGGATGATTGCCTCTATGCGATCATTGTCCAAAAGCCAACGTCGGATCTGACTTTCACCAGATCCCGCACTATTGCCTGCAAACAGTGGACTGCCATTCTCTACGATTGCAGCCCTGCCTTGCTTATCATCCATCTTATCTAAAGCAGACTGAATGAATAGTAACTGCATGTCTCCACCCGAGGGTAGCCCAGCAGGGAATCGACCATTTTCACCCTTGGCAAATTCTTCACGGACTTTTGCTTCTACTCCTTCGGCAGCATCTTTGCCGGACCATGCTGTTCCAAAGGGCGGATTCTCGATGACGAAGCGCATTTTAGTTTCAGGAAATCTATCCTTCATCATCGTGTCTTGTAGGCAGATGTTTTCAGCGTTTTGGCCACGGATAAGCATTTCGGCCAGACACATGGCATAAGACTCTGGATTTACTTCTTGAGAGAAGAATCGCACATCAGCAGTAGGATTGAATCGTTTGATATAATAGTTTGCCGTTGACAACATGCCTCCTGTACCTGCTGCTTGGTCTATCATTGTGATAACCTTTCCTTCATCGCCAATATCTTCACAACCTTCAGCGAAAAGCAATGATACCATCAGTTTGATGATGTCACGCCCGGTATAGTGGTCACCAGCTTCAGCGTTTTCAGAGAACTTCCTGATTAGTTCCTCAAAGATATAGCCCATCTTAATATTGTCGATGGTGTTTGGGTTAAGGTCAAGTTCAGAAAAAGCCTTTACAACCGAGAACAGACGGTTGTGTTTTGCCATCTTATCAATCTGTTTCTCAAAGTCAAGGCTTCTGATGATGTCCTGAACATTAGCTGAGAATCCAGATAGGTAACTCTTGAAATTGGCAGACAGATGCTCAGAATCATTCAGAAGTTCTTCAAGGGTGTACTCAGAAGTGTTGTAGAACTGAAAGCCCGAAATACGGCACATAGCCTTTGCTGGATAATTGGTGTTCTTCTTGAACTGCTCTACAACCTTTTCTTTAGTACCTTCCAAGGCACACTCAAAACGACGGATAATCACCATCGGGATTATCACATCCTTGTACTTGTCAGATTGATAAGGTCCACGCAACTTGTTGGCGATCGACCATATAAAGTTCACTTCAGATGTTACGTCTATTGGCGCATCATCCCAAATCAGGCTTTGTGATATATTATTGTTTGTCATACTGTCAATTATAAAAGGACTAATTAGTTTGGCACAAGAAAATCTTCTTGTAAATATAATCGGCCATATGCATGAGGCAAGTTTCCAAAGCACAGAGCTTAATCTTTACTGTCATTTTGTAAAAGGTTTTTGGTTGCGATGTTTATAAGCTCTTTGAAACTGGCTTCATCTAAAGTGTGGGTCGTGTTGTTTCTAACAAACCACAGGATGTAATTAGGATCCTGAACAGCGACCTCACGAAAAGTTTTCCCTTTATATTTGCCGAATGTAATCTTATCATCGGCGAAAGTCTTTGGATGAATCCGATCAGCTTCTTTCATGATTTGCTCCTCCGCATCTAAAGCGTTTGGATCAATTCCAGTAAGTGCCTTAAAATCAATTCGGAAATAGCGATCACTTTCAGCGAGCCATAATACATATTGGGGATCTGAAGCATATATCTCAGCAAGAGTTTTTCCTTTGTATTTGCCGAAAGGGAGAACAAAATTAGGCTTATGTTCAGGGAAGATCTCATTCATGTCCTGTCCTGGCACATCGATGAGTACCCATCCTCCACAACCGGCACAAGGAACGGTTCCTTTTTCGTAACTTTCCATATACTGATTGTTGTCGTCACGAACGCCGTCAATCATTAGGTAACCATATGCGGTGCCATAAACGCGATTATGAATCTCGACACGTTCCACCATGAAGGTGCGGCCTTCCTGGCTGTACCGATATTCTTCATCGTATGAACCCTTACAGCCTGTAGGTGATCGCTTCACTTGGAATGGCACTCGCTTACCGATGTTATAGTATATTTGAAACACGTTGTCTTTCGGGTACATACTTTGATATCTTAAAAAACAAACTCCAATGCAGTCCCTGCAGGCCGACCAAAGCCTATATAACCGCAAAGGAGTTTGCTGTATCGTTCAACTCTCGGTCTTTCGCAGGTCAAGAATATAAAATATTCTTGTTCCGGACGCAAAGATAAGCATTTTTCATGAAAAATGCTTATCTCACATAACGAATGATTTCACATAATCCCAAATCTCACAAAAACGCAAATCTGTAATCCGCTGCAAAATTACCCCTTCCCTGTGCCATATTTAGGCACTATGAGCAGCAAAAATCTTAAAAATCCCGAAATCGAAAAAAACGCACACCCCGGCCCATAGAACCCCTATCTGTGTGAAAAAAGAAAAAGGGAGGTTCGGCGGGTCTTGTTCCCTTATCCATATACTGAAACGTGAAAAACGCTGTTGGGGAGACATGGGAGCCTTATCCTTGAGGGAGATAGCCGCCTTTACTATGCTGAAATGAAGAAAATGGGGTTGAAAGGCCCCATTACTCTTATCTCTGAAATAACGAAAATGGGGATGAAAGAGCCTGATTCCCTTAACAATATACGATTATGATGTACCAACTACTTCAGTCCATGTTCTCGTCGATATTTCCGGGGACAGCGGACAGTGTGCAACGTAAGGAGAAACGCACGATCCTTCCGGTTGCTCATGAAAAACGTGTGAATAGTGCGGCTTCAGTGGATTACATCGCTGAAGATATCAAGAGACTAGAGGATGCCTTTTCAAATGGGCAACCTTTAGAGAGTGGACAGGAGATAAATGTGACTCTCCAGGAACTACTCAGAATTGTGCCCAGAAATAGACCCAGAAAAGATGCATACAAACATCTCCAGAGGGTTTTGAAGGATGAGATGGGCGTGATCTTAACCATTAAAAGCAGAAAAGATGGCAAGAAAAAAGATTAAGAAGATCTGGCTGATGGGAAAGCTGCGGGAATTATGGTTTGATGTACCGGAGGATTTTGAATGGAGCGTAAACCATGAGCTGAAGAAAATCGCTAATGGAAAGGATCTCAGCGGGTTTAAGGTGACTGTTGATGAGCCGAACAATAAAGTCAAGTTTTGGTGGCCGATAATCCTTAAAGAGTTCGAGGATGATAGTGAAAGCCTACCCCAACCATTGATGTGGCTGATTTTGGGACAGGGAAGGCCTTCATTGGGGTTAAATGTACCTAACTTCCCCGGGTTCTTATTCTACTTCTATATCCCGGACATCATTCAAGATTACAAGAGACTAGCCAGACAGAACCATGCTTCGAGAATAAAGGGCGTGGAGCTTAAACATTCCAATACTCGTGGGATGGAGATGGAACTACAATTTTAATTTTTACACATGAAAACCAAAAGAAAGTATGAACATAACCCCATAGTAGAAGAAAGAATGTTTGCTATGGATGTTGAGTCGCTAAAGCAATTAAGTCCAGAATTCAAGAAAGCATATGAGACAGGAGAAAAGTATGAATTCACGATCAAGCTTAGCGATATCATTGAAATCTGCCCTCGTCATAAGCAAGAAAGAGAGCAGTACAGAAGATTTATCAATTTTTTATCGACCAAAGGAATAACGATGAACCTGGTAAGCAGAAAGAAGGGTCATAAGGATCTTTCTGAAAACAAATTAAAACTTAAAGACAATGGGAAAAGTATCAATTAAGAAGGAAACGGAAATGATAACAAATTATACACCTTCGAAGGACACGGAAGAACATGTGGGATTTATCTATATGAGAAGCATTATCATAGATGGAGTGAAGTTCATTTATATTGGTGAGTCATCTAACATGCTTGACAGGAATTACCACTGGAGATGCTTAAAGGTAGAGTATGGAGGAAAGAGAATTGAAAAAGCCAGAAAAGAACATGATCCTTCATATTGGATGTGGGATGTCCTGGAAAGAGTTGATGCTAATAGTGCCGATGAACTTGAGGAGAAACTTAAACAGAAAGAAGCCGAGTATATCATCAAATACGAGTCTTACAAGGAAGATAAAGGCTTTAACAGTACTCGTGGCCTATCTCAGTATCTTAACGGAAATGCTGCTTGATAGATGAAAGACGGATGGGACGGGTCTGAAGC
>JBGUVT010000005.1:0-13225 GCA_045220485.1 Anaerovoracaceae bacterium
GACTGCGGTACCATTCAGGAGCAAATACAGGCAGATCCTCAAAGTTCTTTATCCACTTTTTGCTCAGGCCAAATACGTAAGCATAAGGCATTATATGATAGAAATATCCCGGATCTTCCTCGACGAGCTCATTCAGCTTGTCAAGTTCTGCCGTCTTTATGAAATCCTTGAAGCCGAGCACCCTTCCGAGAAGGTCGGTGTATGAATCAGTCCTTGCTATTGCAATTACAGCAAAGAACATGCTGATAAGCGTACCTACAATCAGATACATAACCAGTGCCAGCGCCTTAGGCCTGTCGAGCAGGCTGAGCGCATCAGAAACCAGCGGCAGTATGCCGACTCCCATGGTAAAGAACCAGATGGCACCAAGACTTTTGAGGACCGTCTTCACCTTTGATGAAGAACGGATATTGTCATATACGGAGCACATGAGATATACCGATATGAGTATATGTGCACCCGCCCAGCACAGCATGGTGACTCCCATCTCATCTCCGTTGATTCCTCCCCAGGTTACATATGCAGCCGATGGAACTATGGCGGCTACCGAGCAGGCAGCTCTTGCCATGCGCGAGTCCGTTCTGATGATAGCCCTGCTGCCCTCGAACATTTTTTCAAGCTTTTCCTTGGCTTTAAGATAACTGTTTCCGAAAGTAGACGATGAAGCAATCTGCTTGCTTGTTCTGACTCTCTTCTCTCCAGGGAAAATACCGAAGTATATCTTGCGCACATATTCAGGCACTTCCGAGCCCGGATCTTTTATGCCGATAAACCTGTAATGCTTTCTGTCTATCTCTTCTATTTCGATATATCCCTTATCTGCGAGATAAACGATGGTAGAGATCAGATCCTCCTTGTCAGCTTTGCCGTCCACAAGGTAGCCGATCTCGCCCGGAGTCAGTTCATCCGGAGGATAGAACTCAAGTGTCTTTACCATGTGCTTATCTCTTCCGTAGAGATACCAGAGCAGAATTGCTCCGACAGGTCCGAGCAGGAACAGGAACATATTGCCAATGCTGATTTTTCCGAACTCAGGCGCACCCTCCCAGTATCCCTGAGGAAGCTCCAGCTGGAGTGTTATACCGTGATGCGCGGGTATATCCGAAGCGGTGACCGTTATGGTCTTTCCGTCATTACCCGTCTCAAGAACGGCATTGTCCTCATTGGAGGCAGTGCCGTATGAGCCCGAATAAACCTTCGCTTTGCTGAGATCTGCCTCTTTAGGAAGGTTGACCACGCACTTGCTTGATCCTATATCGGTCTCCCAGTCAGTAGGGATCAGGTTGAGAAGCAGCATGTCCTTCTCAGTATTCTCATCCTCAAACATCGCGATATTGTAAAGGATGTCATAAGGATTCTCTCCCGTGAGTGTATAGCTGCCGCTTCCGATCTTTAAGACCTGATAGCCGGACTGCGTATAGGCTTCGTAATCGTATCCCGGCACCTTTATATGGGATATCTTCTGACCCTGCATAGGAATGTATCTGTAGATGCCGTGATGAGCCGTGACATAGTACATGTCGAGGTGCTCATGGAAATCATATGAGTTGTTTTTCGCAACATCGACAGTGACATCATAGTTTATGGTGTACATCGTATTGTCGCTGGCGTAGCTGCCTGTATCCGCTGTCGCGAAAGGAATCATCATAACGGCGACAGCCGCGATAGCCAGAACCGCAGCTGCCCTTTTCAGGATGCCGGTGCTGCGTGTCTTGATTTTTTTCATGATAGTATCCCCCTAAAGGCCTTCGTCGAATTCCTCAGTGTGCATCTTAGGAAAGTTGAACATGTTTGCAACCAGGCTGGTCGGAAAGCTCTCAACCTTATTGTTATAATCGCGAAGCACTGCATTATAGTACTTCTTCGCGTTGTCGATGTCCTTAGGATCGCCCGCCTCCTCATACTTGCGAAGCTCAACCTCTGCAAGCTCAATGCGGTTCTTGTCCTTTGTCAGTGAATTGTAGGTGAGCGCAAAGTAAACTGCTACTACGATCACCAGAATAATAACGAATGTCAGCATTCCGGACTCCTTTCGTTCCCGTTGTTATAGCTTCTGTTAAATCAGACATTTCTGCCGCAGCAGTTTTTGTACTTTTTACCGCTTCCGCATGGACACGGATCGTTTCTGCCCACTTTCGGCATGTCGCGCCTTATAGTCTCCTGCTTGCCTGTCTTGTCGGCTTTAGGAGCTGCTGCAGGCATATTGCCGCCCTTTGCCTTCGCCTGGGCAGCCGTATCATCCTTGTACTCTTCCTTTGCCGCAGATGTTCTGCCTGTCACAACGTTACGTCTTTCAGTCTTTGTTGTTACTGTCACGTTGTAGCAGAACTTGACGGTCTCTTCCCTGATGTCTGCGACCATCTCATCGAACATCGCAAAGCCTTCCTGTGCGTATGCCACAGCCGGGTCCTGCTGTCCGATTCCTCTGAGGCCGATACCGTCTTTCAGCTGATCCATCGCATCGATGTGATCCATCCAGCGGTTATCTACGACTCTGAGCAGGATCATGCGCTCGACTTCTCTCATCTGCTCGCTGCCGATTTCTTCTTCTTTTTCTGCATACATCTCATCGAAGATCTGCTTGATATCGTCTTTGAGCTGATTCTCATCAAGGCCTCTCAGGTAGTCTTCATCCACCTTGAGTCTGCCCCTGAAGTTCGGTGTTATCTGCTCAAGTCCGTCAGTGATCCTCTTGATATCCCACTCTTCAGGATACTTTGATTCCATGACCACCGGATCGACTATGCCGTCGATCAGCTCGTAAGTCATGTTCCTGATGTACTCGGAAACGTCTTCGCCGTTGAGCACCATGCGTCTCTGATCATAAATGATCTCACGCTGCTTGTTCATTACGTTGTCGTACTGCAGTACGTATTTACGTATGCCGAAGTTCTTGCCTTCAACCTTCTTCTGAGCACTTTCGATAGATCTCGACAGCATTCCGGCCTCAAGCGGCTCGTCTTCATCCATGCCTACTCTTTCGAGTATGCTCTGCATTCTCTCGCCTCCGAAGAGTCTCATCAGATCATCCTCAAGAGCTATGAAGAACTGTGTGTTTCCAGGGTCGCCCTGACGTCCGGAACGTCCTCTGAGCTGGTTGTCGATACGCCTTGATTCATGGCGCTCGGTTCCGACTATGCAGAGACCTCCGAGTTCCCTGACCTTCTGCTGCTCAGGTGCTCTCTCCTTCTTGATCTGATCGTGGAGCTCGTTGTATTTTGCGCGTGCCTCGAGCATCTCCGGATCATCTGATTTCTCAAAGCCTGTAGCGAACGAGATCTGCTCAGGCGTATATCCCTCTTTGCGCATCTGCTTGCGCGCTTCGAAATCCGGGTTTCCTCCCAGAATAATATCGGTACCACGGCCGGCCATGTTGGTAGCGATGGTGACTGCTCCGAGTCTGCCTGCTTCAGCGACGATCTCAGCCTCCTGCTCATGATGCTTCGCGTTCAGCACGTTGTGCTTTACACCGCGCTTCTTGAGCATGCCGCTGATGAGTTCGGATATCTCGATCGATATTGTACCGACCAGAACAGGCTGTCCTGTCTGATGGGCTTCGACGACCCTGTTGACTATCGCTTTGTACTTGGCTTTCTGGTGCGCGTATACCGAATCCTGTCTGTCATCTCTGATGACCGGCATATTTGTCGGTATAACGACTACGTCCATATTGTATATGTCGCGGAACTCGTCCTCTTCTGTCTTGGCAGTACCGGTCATTCCGGCAAGCTTGTTGTACATTCTGAAGTAGTTCTGAAGTGTGATGGTAGCGAGAGTCTTCGACTCCGATCTTACCTTTACGCCTTCCTTTGCTTCGATAGCCTGGTGAAGTCCGTTGCTGAAGCGTCTGCCGTACATAAGACGTCCGGTGAACTCGTCTACGATAAGGATCTCGCCGTCCTTAACGATATAGTCGACATCCTTCTTCATGAGATAGTTGGCACGGAGAGCCTGATGCACATAGTGGTTGAGTTCCATGTTGTCAGGATCCGAGAAGTTGTCGATCTTGAAGTAGTCTTCGCAAAGCTTGACTCCATCGTCAGTAAGCGACACCTGATTATCCTTCTCCTCCACCTTGTAGTCTGCACCTTCATTGAGGGTCTTTACGAAGGTGTTGGCGTTTCTGTACATCACGCTGGAATCGACGCCCCTTCCGGAAATGATGAGCGGCGTTCTGGCCTCATCGATGAGAATCGAGTCGACCTCGTCGACGATTGCGTAGTTGAGTTCTCTCTGTGTGAGGTCTTCCTTGTATGTGACCATGTTGTCACGCAGATAGTCGAAACCAAACTCATTATTGGTTCCATATGTGATGTCGGCCATGTACTGATCATGTCTGGCCTTTCCTTCGACAGCATGTATTACACATCCTACCTTGAGGCCGAGGAACGAATAGAGCTTGCCCATCCACTCCGCGTCACGTTTTGCCAGGTAGTCGTTGACTGTAACGACATGCACTCCGCGTCCCTCAAGCGCGTTGAGGTACGCCGGCAGGGTCGCTACAAGAGTCTTACCTTCACCTGTCTTCATCTCAGAGATGCGGCCCTGATGAAGAACTACGCCTCCTATCAGCTGTACCCTGAAATGTTTCATTCCCAGCGAGCGCCATGCTGCTTCACGGCAGACAGCGAACGCTTCAGGAAGTATGTCGTCGAGAGTCTCACCCTCTGCGAGTCTTGCCTTGAACTCCCCGGTCTTATCTCTAAGCTCATCATCCGAAAGAGCCTGCATCGCCTCATCGTAAGATTCAATGACGTCTACGATCTTTTCGACTTTTCTGACTTCTTTTGCGTTAAGATCACCGAAGATCTTCTCCATTATGCCCATTGATATATCTTCCTTTCGTTTCAATCCTCGTCTTCAGGCTTATCCTTGACCGTTATGCGCGTCATAAGAGCGCGCCTTGTGTCAGCCTTGGTTACCTTGACGTGGAATAATTTATGTCTTGATTCATAGTCGAACTCGTCGCCCACCTTAGGCAGCCTGTCGAGCTCTATCATCACCCATCCGTTGACCGTTGTGGCGTCGGCTTCTATCTCCTCTCCGAACATCTCAAAGAAGTCCTCGAGGTTTGCCCCGCCGGCAACCATATACACATCATCGCCTGCAGGCCTTACATCCCTGGATGTTACAGTGTCATGCTCATCGTAGATATCACCGACGATCTCTTCGATAATATCCTCAAGAGTGACCAGCCCTGTCGTTCCGCCGTACTCGTCCACAACTATCGCAATGTGAGTCCTCTTGGCCTGCATCTTTTTGAGCAGAACAGCAGCCTTGAGAGTTTCGGCCACGTAAGCCACCGGCTTTATGATCTTTTCGGTATCCTTTATTGTCTTTACATTGTTGTTATAAAGGTCCTTCTGATTGATGACGCCGATAATGTCATCGAGATCATCCTCATACACAGGCAGTCTTGAAAGGCCGGACTCCCTGAAGACCTTCTTGATATCAGCGACAGGAGTACCTCTTTCAACTGCAACTATATCGACTCTCGGAGTGAGAATATCGATCGCCTCGATGTCGTTGAACTCGATTGCATTCGCGATAAGCTCGCTCTGCTCCTCGCCTATGGCACCGCCTGCTTCGGCTTCCTCAACTATCGTGAGAAGCTCATCCTCACTGAATTCCGGTTCGTCTTTCTTTCCGAATACCTTCTTGAGAAAGATCTTCAGTCCGTTGAAAATGAAGGTCAGCGGAGTCAGTATGAGTATGAGCGCCCTGACAAACGGAGTCAGGAAAAGCGCGACCTCCTCAGCGTACTCCCTGGCGAGGATCTTCGGTGAGATCTCGCCGAGGACGAGTACAAGCAATGTGACCATGATGGTGGCGATGGTCGGACCTATCTTGGATCCCCATGTCATGATACCGTACACTGTCGCAACAGATGTCATGGTGATGTTTGATATGGTATTTCCGACCAGCACCGCTGTGATCAGCCTGTCGAAATCCTCGCACAGATTCAGGGCATGTGCAGCCCGCTTGTTGTCATCAGCAGCAAGGTTCTTGAGCTTGATCTTGTTTGCCGAGCTGAACGCTGTCTCGGTAGCCGAGAAAAACGTAGAGCTGAGCGTTAAAAGTATTATTGCTATTAAATATCCGTTCATTATTCCTTTCCGGTGATCTCCCAGTCGATGGTGGTATCGATCTCAGGAGTCTCGTAGTTTTCATTATCGTATGTCAGATACGCCTTGGCAGTGTACCTGCCCGGAGCGACAGCTCTGTTGTCCCTGTATCTGACAGCGATCTGCCATGGAACTCCCTTGAGCGTGATGTGCTTCTCTGTGCCATCGTATTCGAAAGGTTCGTCATAGTCCCAGCGGACCATGGAAGTGTCGTACTTAGCTCTGAGTATCCTCCACTTGAGATCAGGTATCTCTATGGCTTCACAGTTGCGTGTGTCATAGATCAGCCTTGCCCTTGCAGTGTATGTGCCGGCGTTGATCTTGGAGTTGTCGGTGTAAACGACTTCGATATCTTCCGGTACTCCTTCGAGCTTAACCTCTTTAGCCTTGTCATCGTATACGAAGACAGTTTCATCATCGTAGTTCCATTTAACATTCGAGAGATCGAGTTCCTTCTTGGCGATCCTCCACCTGAGTTCAGGTACTGAAGGAGCTTCATAGTTCTCTTTATGTTTGTATCTGAGCTTCGCCTCAGCGGTATATCCGCCTGCGTCGACGCCCTTGTTGCCTACATATGCCTCTACCCTGACACCTTCCGGCAGACCGAGGAGTCTTACGCTCTTTTCCTTGCCGTTATACACGAATTCATTCTCGTAATCCCAGTGTACTTCGGACATATCGTAGCAAGCCTTATCAATGTGCCACCAGCATCCGCTGACAGGAGCAGGTGTCTCATAATTGACAGGATCCTTAGCCTCTACGACTGCCATGGCTTCGTATTCTCCGGAGTTCACGGCTCTGTTGTTGCTGTATGTAACCTTGACAGTATCAGGAAGTCCGGTAAGTTCGACACACTTCTCTTCGTTGTCAAACGTAAACGGACCCTCATAATCCCAGTGTACACCACTCATGTCTATAGGAGCCTTAAGGATCTCCCACTTGAACGGAGGAAGTTCGCGTTCTGTATAGTTGCCAGGCTCTCTGTTCACAAGCTTTGCGGTCGTATAATATACGCCTGCGTCAGTCGCAGTCTCACCCTCATAGACCACATCAAAGCCTTCAGGGATGCCTGCAAGATATGATTCAGGTTCTACCCCGCGCAGCTTCTCGAAGAAACCAAGCGGACGTGTCTTTGTGGCTATGCAGACGCTCTTAGGTGTGCCGTCATACATATACGGACCGTCGTAGACCCATTCAACTGCGCTGGTATCAACATCAACAGCAGCAGGAGCTATGCTCCAGTTGCATCCGCTGAATGTCGGTTTTTCATAATTTTCAGCATCATACTCCAGAGTTACTGAAGCTGCGTATGAGCCTGCATCTGTAGCCGTATTGCCCTCGTAGACCGGTGTGATACCCTCAGGCAGACCTGTGAGCTCTACGGTCTTTGCGGTTCCGTCAAATATAAATCCCGTGACACCCTGCCATGCCGTCTTCGACATGTCATATGAAGCCTTGCTGATGCTCCACTCACATCCGCCGATTTCAGGTGTGTGATAGTTGTCCGCATCGTATTCAAGATCTGCTGTAGCGCTGTATTTGCCTACATTTACAGCGGTGTTTCCGTGATATACAGGAGTGACACCTTCCGGAAGGCCTGCGATGTATACTGACTTTTCGCTTCCGTCATATACGGATTTGAACTCGCCTTCCCATCTTGCGCCTGACATATCGTAGGTTGCCTTTATGATGCGCCATTCACAGTCTCTTATGGATGCGCCGTTGTAATTGGCAGGATCTTTCGGTATGAGCTCGGCATGCGCCGTGTAAACACCGGCTGCCGCTGCTGTATTACCTGTGTACTCCGCAGTGAGAGATCCCGGTATACCCTCGAGCTTTACAGTCTTGGTCTCGCCGTCATAGACATATGAGCTCGAGTAGTCCCATCTCAGCCTGCGGATGTCCGGATCTGCCTTTTCGATCGCCCAGTCACAGCTCATTTCTTCCGGAACATTGAAATCCGAAGTATCAATGCCGAATCTCGCAACAGCTCTGTAACTGTCTGCATTTACGGCAGTATTGCCTTCATAGCTGACGCTTACTCCTTCAGGAATGCCTGTCAGCTGTATCCTCTTAGGTGTGCCGTCAAACACGAAGCTCCCGTCATAATTCCATGCAGCTTCGCTCATATCGTAGTCGGCCTTGTTGATGCACCAGTCAATACTTATAGGATCCGGAGCATTGAAGTTGCTGTCAGATGTAGCAAAGCTGGCTGTAGCAACATAGTTGCCGGCTTTGTCCGCACTGTTCTCATTGTATGCAGCTGTCACATTCTCCGGCAGATCTTTAAGCTCTATGCTCTTTCTGCTGCCGTCAAATGTGAAGCATCCTGGTTCATAGTCCCAGCTGACAGCGGACATGTCGTAGTCAGCCTTTGCGATCTCCCAGTCGCAGTCTGCCACTGAAGGCGTATTGTAATTTGCAGTATCAGATACCGTGAGTATAGCTTTTGCGGTGTATCTGCCGGCTTCCTTGCCCTCATTGCCTGTATATTCAGCCTTGATGCCGTTAGGGAGATGCTCGAGCATGACGCTCTGCTCTCTTCCGTTAAACACCTTAGGGCTGCTGTAGTCCCACCTGACTGCGGACATGTCGTAATCAGCCTTAGCGATCTGCCACTTGCAGCTTTCGATCTTCGGCTGGTTATAGTTATATGAATCATAAGGGATCAGCTCCGCAGCTGCCTCATATGAGCCGGTGTCTGCCGCAGCATTACCGGAGTAAACAGCCCTGACTCCATCAGGAAGTCCTCTGAGCGATACTTCATGCATTCTTCCGTTATACCTGAATTCGCCCTCATAATCCCAGGAAGCCCCCGACATGTCGTATTCAGCTTTTCTGACCTCCCACTCAAGCTCCATTGGCTCAGGAGTGTTGAAGTTGCGGCTGTCCGCAGCTGTGAACGAAACGCTTGCCCTGTATGATCCGGCATCACGTGCAGTATTGCCTCTGTACGTAGGCAGAACGCCCTCAGGCAGCCCCTTCAGGATCACTCTGAACTCGCTTCCGTCATAAGTGAAAGGCTTTTCGTAATCCCAGCGGACGTGGCTCATATCGTAATTGCCCTTGTCGATCCTCCATGTGAGGTTCTCGAGTCTGGACTTTGTGAGGTTGTCAGTGTCTTCAGGAATGATCTCAGCAGCAGCTACATATGTGCCTGCCTGGCTTGCCTTCGCGTTGTTGTATTTAACTGTTGTTCCCTCAGGAATGTTTCTGACAGCAACTGTCTTTTCCTTACCGTCATATATGAACGCTTCGTCGTAATCCCAGTTGACTGTCGATATGTCTATCGGGGTCCTCTCGATCACCCAGTGGCATGTTGCCACTTCCGGCTTCCTGTAGTTTCTTTCATCGTATTCGAAACCGGCTCTGGCTGTGTATTCACCTGCCTCTGATGCCGAGCTTCCTTCATACTCAGGTGTGAGGCCTTCAGGCAGTCCGGTCAGCCTGATGCTCTTTGTCTCACCGTCGTACGAGAATTCCCTGTTCTCCTGCCATCTGACACCGCTCATGTCGAATGATGCCTTGTCTATGCTCCAGTCAAGCATCATGTCAGGGATATTGTCCTCATAATTGTCAGCGTCCATGACCCTGAACTTTGCAGTCGATGTGTATGAGCCGGCATCAGTTGCAGTCGCATTGAAGTACTCTGCGTACACTCCTTCAGGAAGGCCGGCTACTTTTACAGTTTTAGGACTGCCGTCATAAATGAACGGTTCGCTGTAATCCCAGTAAGCTCCGCTCATGTCAAAGCGTGCCTTACCGATACTCCAGGAATAACCCTGAGGATCAGGTGCACTGAAGTTGTCCTCATCGGCAGGTGTGAATAATGCCTTCGCGAAGTATCTGCCCGCGCCTGTTGCTGTGTTTCCGGTATATTCCACCCTGACCGCGTCACCGAGGTCATTGATTATGCCGACACTCTTTTCGCTGCCGTCATAAATGAACGAAGAAGAATCCGTCCATGAGAGCTGCGGCAGTCTGTACTCTGCCTTATCGATCGACCATGTGCAGCCGTTTATCTCAGGGACTTCGTAGTTGTTTGCATCAGTCGGCACGAGCACTGCGCTCGCAGCGTACTTGCCCGCCTCAATGTATGTGTTTCCGCTGTACTCGACTTCAACACCATCAGGGACGTTGACAAGATAGACGCTGTGTTCATTCCCGTTATATTCGAAAGGCTCTGAGTAATCCCAGCACACATCCGAGATGTCTATTTTTCTCTTAAGGATCCTCCAGGTGCAGTCCGCAGGGGATGCGACTTCAAGGTTGTCTCCGTCATACCTGAGATTTGCGTGTGCATTATATATGCCTGCATCGTATGCGGAAGCATTTTCATATTCTGCATATACGCCTTCAGGCAGTCCTTCGAGTTCTACCTTCCTGACCTCTCCGTCATAGGTGAAGGCTCCTTCGTAATTCCATCTGACGCCCGACATGTCAAGGATCTTCTTGCCTATCCTCCAGTCGATGGTCATATCTTCAGGTGTATTGTAATTATGTGTGTCCGGATTGATGAAGGTTGCGCGCGCGGTGTACTCGCCGGCTCTTCTTCCCTCGCATCCGCTGTATCTGACTGTGAGTTCCTCCGGATACGATGTAAGCTTAACTCCGTGTACATCTCCGTCATATTCGAAGTCTGTCTCTTCGCACCATGATGTGCCTGACATATCATATGTAGCCTTGGCGATCTCCCACTCATATTCCGCAGGGCCCATGAAGCAGTAGTTGCCGCCAACAGCTGCTCTTGCCAGGTATTTGCCCGCCTGGGTTTCCTCTGCTCCCTCGTATTCGACCGCTGCATCTTCAGGCAGATTCTTTATGAACACCTTTTTCGGAACGCCGTCATATACAAAATCTTCGCAGCCGGACCACTCAAGCTCTGCAGCATTGAGCCCCACTCTTTTGATCTCCCAGACGCATGGAGCCACATCCTGCGGCTTTTCATAATTGGCGCTGTCAAAACCGAATCTGGCCTTTGCTGTATAAACGCCGGCATTCAGTGCCGTGTTGTTCTCATAACTTGCGGTGACTCCATCAGGAAGTCCTTTGAGCTCTACGCCATGGTCTGTGCCGTCATATACGAACGGTCCGTCGTAAACCCAGCTCACCTGCGACATATCGTAGGTACCTTTGCGGATGGTCCACTCATGTTCACGCACTATAAGAGGCTCGTTGAAATTATCCTGATCAAAATCGAAGCTGATCGTCGCGGTGTATGTGCCGGCTTCAACGCCCTCATTTCCTGAGTATTTCGGTACTACGCCTTCAGGCAGCCCCTCAAGCCATACATGCTTTTTGCCGCCGTCATAGGTCATGTCATCATCTTCCGCCCAGCGTACGCCTGACACATCTATGTTTGCCCTGTTGATGTTGAGTCTTACGGTGTTTGAAACCGCCTCACCAACGCTGTTTGCCGCGTGGAGTCTCAGAAGGTATCCGTTGCACGATACAGGCAGGATGGCGTTGTGATTGATCGCGCGCCAGGTTCCCTCTTCGCCTGTCTCACTTATCTCGAGATAGCCTGTTACCTCACGGTCGTTGATCGAAATGATCTCAGGCAGCTCAAAAGGAATCACCTCGCCGAATGAGAAAGCGGCCGGCTCTGTGATTTCTCCGATCTTCGGCGCATGTCCCCATATAGCATAAAGTTCTATGTCCCTGTCGACCTCATTGATCTCAACTCCTGCAGGGATCTCAGCGCCGCCTCCGTCAGGACGGGAATTCCAGGACATGAACTTCCAGCTTTCATCAGGCCTGTCGAACATAAGAGGCTCTACTCGATATGAAGAATTAGGGACTGTGAATCTTTCTTCTGCCACATCTTCTGCTTCGCCTTCGAAATTGCTGTGGTAAAGCACCCTGAATCCCTCTACAGCTATCGGCTTTGCCTTCTTATACTTACCGTATTCTTTCACAGCAAGTCTTCCGCAGTCTGTGCTGCCGTCACCCTCTGTGCTGAAGCCTTCTCCGAGGAGAATATCGTCGAGTTTTGCGCACTGAGCGAACATCCTGCTAAGGTTTGAGCAGTGCATGGTGTCGAAGGACGATATATCAATTTCGCTGAGATTCGCGCAGCCTTCGAACATTGAGTCCATGCGTGTGACATTTGAAGTGTCGAATCCGCTCAGGTCTGCCTTCACCATTTTTCTGCAGCCCTTAAAAAGTCCTGCCAGCGAAGCTCCGTCAGGGAAGCTCACATCACGCGCTGCGACCACAGATCTGATAACGTCCTCAAAGCCCTTCCACGGAGCTCCTTCATCGCCCAGATCTGCAGCTAAACCGCTGTCGATAAGAAGGTTGCCGTTCTCATCGATGCCCCAGAGGCATTCGCCCCATTTACCTACTTTTTTAAAGTTTTCTGCCATTATTCTGTACCTTTTTTTAAGTTAGTGTTATCTGTCTTTGTGTCGTCTTGAGCACATAATCATACATAGTAGATTATACTAAATAAGTCGCGCAAAATAAAGAAATCCGCAGACCTAATTTAGGATCTGCGGATCTTCCTTTTCTGTTTTTTGTATCTATCGGGTCGCTTTAAGCAAGGCTTCGAACATTTCGTCCGCCGGATCAATGATCGGCAGACTTGTCAGTTTTTCCAACTCTTCCTTGAAATACGGAAAGTGTGTACAGCCAAGCACAAGGGCTTCGGCTCCGCATGCTTCAAAATACTTCAGGAGATCGGCTATGCCACACTTATCCACTATCTCTTCCGGTGGCATTTCATCCTCAATTGCACGGACAATCGCCATGTTGCCGGTCCCTATCATATAAATGTCAGGATTGGCGGCCATGAGCGCCTCCTCTATACCGTGAGCTGAGAGATTGTTTGCAGCCATGACTCCGACACGGCCATATGCGCTTCCAAGCCTCCGGTACACCTGCAGCGGAGTGTAGATCCTTATGTCCTCACCGGAATCAATGGACTTACGCAGAGCATAGCTGTCAAAGTCGAATGCTCCTGAAAGCGAATTGCAGTAAATGAAGAAGTCTCTGGCCCCATCCTTTATCGCCTGATCAAAGATGTTGTCCATTATCGCACGTTTTTCATCATCGTCCGAGTACTGGAATTTGACCTGATCGTCACAGTCAAGTGCCGC
>JBGUVT010000006.1:0-2661 GCA_045220485.1 Anaerovoracaceae bacterium
GTGCAGCCGCCCGGGATAACAGGACTGAGTTTGTTATTATCATATGAAGATGGGAAAATCTGTGGCAGGATTGTTGCAACTTCGTGGCTTGTTCATGTAAGAAGGCAACGTGAGAAAACAGTATCCTTACTTTATCAGGCATCACTGAAATATATTGAAAGTGAGGATCGGAGATATTATCGGGCATGACATCACGCACGCCTTTGATGATCTTGGAAGTAAATATAATGAGAACGGCGACCTTGAGGACTGGTGGACAGTGGCTGACAAAAAGACATTTGAGGAACGAGCCGCCAAAATCATAAATTATTACAGCAACTACAAGACTTCCGGGAAAATGCAGACAGATATGAGGTGATCCGAAAGGATCTCGATTTGTTCACGACGCTGTTCGGCGACAGGACGCCCGGCGAAAAAGAAGATCCTTCTGAAGTATTCGGCAACATGTGGAGCGATTACGGCTTCAGGATCAGCAATGAGAATACCTCACTTGTCAGTATTGTTATATATGATCCCGATTTCAATCAAACATTTACAGGTCACACGGGAGTACTCATAAAGCAAGCTGAGGATATTTATCTTTACGTAGAGAAGCTGGCGTTCGAGCAGCCGTATCAGGCAATACTTGTAAGCGATACAGATCAGCTCTTCAAGTTACTGGCAGGCAGGGAAGAATACTATGGCAGCGAAGGAGAAGCCAGCCCATATATATACGTGAATGGCGATTACATAGGTGAACTCAAAACATGGAAATAAGTTTCTCTAGTATCAAAGTTTATTACTGACAATGACAGCAGCTCTGTAGAGAATATTTCTCTTGCCGATAAATAAGCACGGATAAAAAAGATACAGGACAAAAACAATATGGATATATTGAGAAAGATTGAAGAATATGCAACCGCCCAAAGCGAAAGAACGGCTTTCAGGTCAAGGAATGGTGAGATATCATATGGAGAACTGTGGGAGAGATCCGGCAGGCTTGCTTCAGAGATAGAAAACCTTATGTGTGACAGCAGAGATCCTGTCATAGTTTACGGTCACAAGGACCCTATGATGATAGTCTGTTTCATTGCATGTGTCAGGAGCGGCAGAGCATACTGTCCGATCGATATTAACACACCTGCGCAAAGGATCGCTCAGATTTCCGAGAAGATAGGGAAGCCGCTGGTGATCATGGCGGAAAAGACATCTGCAGCATCTGAAATAGAAAAACGCGAAATGTTTACAGGCAGCAGATGGCTCATAGGGTATGAAACTATCAGGGAACTGACACAAAGCAGAAATATAACTGCTGCGCTGAATCCGTGCTCAGGAGAAGATGATTTCTATATCATCTTCACATCCGGAACTACAGGTAAGCCGAAAGGAGTCAGGATAACAGCTAACGATCTTAATAACTATCTGGATTGGGCGATGTCTCTTGCAGGCGGCATTGAAGAGCGAGCCGTCTTCATGAATCAGGCCCCATATTCATTTGATCTTTCAGTGATGGATCTGTATCTGAGTCTTGCGACAGGAGGTACAGTCGTGTCTGTAGACAGGCTGTTGCAGAAAGACAGTTACAGACTTATGGATTATCTGTCAGGACAGGGAATAAACTACTGGGTCTCGACTCCGTCGTTTGCAGACATCTGTCTCGCAGAGGAACGCTTTGATGCGGCTTTTCTGCCGGAAGTAAAAGCATTTCTATTTTGCGGAGAAGTTCTTCCGTGTGAGACCGCTCACAGTCTCATAAAACGCTTCCCGGAATCAAAGGTGGTAAACACATACGGACCGACTGAATCGACAGTGTGCGTTACGCAGATCCGGATAACGGAAGAAATGGCGTCGGGGACTGCTCCGCTGCCTGTTGGCAAGGCAAAGCCCGGCACATCAATAGAACTGGATCCTGAGACTTCAGAAATCATTATTATTGGTAATACTGTAAGTCCCGGGTATTACAAAGAACCAATACTTACTTCAAAAGCCTTTTTCTTCATTTACCCTCTCAGCGCCTGTGAGAGTGCGGGAGGCCGTCATATAGTAGGTTCAGACGGCTCCCGCGCTTACAGGACAGGTGATAAGGGGCATTTTGATGAAGATGGTAATCTGTACTGCGACGGCAGAATAGACAACCAGATAAAACTCCACGGGTACAGGATAGAAATAGAAGATATTGAATCCAATCTGGCCTCGGTATACGGCGTCAAACGAGGTGCTGTAGCGCAAAGGATCCGTGATGGGAGGGTGGAGAGCCTTACGGCATTTGTTATCCGGGACGGAGATCTGATCACGGATGACTATTTCGGACGCAAAGTCATCCGTACTGCATTGAGAGAAAAAATGCCATCATATATGGTTCCTAAAAGGGTCATATTCCTTGATGAACTGCCTGTCACGAACAACGGAAAACTTGACAGGAAAAGACTAAGGGAGATGGCATAGATGCAGCTGTACGGAGAGAACATATTCTTCATCAGCCTCGCTGTCATCCTGGTTCCGGCTTTCATATTGGGTTACTGTGAGAAACCACTGAAGCATTACGGCATGGCTGCCACAGTATTCTTCGTTGTCATGACAATGAAAGATAAACCACAGGCTTTGCTGTACATGCTTTGCTTTGTATGGTATGAGTATATCCTTGCGCAGATCTTTCTCAGGATCACGACGGGAGAGCACGGG
>JBGUVT010000007.1:0-5128 GCA_045220485.1 Anaerovoracaceae bacterium
CTGAAAGAAACACGCCACGAATTTGAAGAAGGAAGCGAAACAAAAGAAGGTGAGCAAGAAGAAGCTAATAACAGCCGTTCTTCTATCCAGGACAAGAATTTCCTTCTATTCAATAAAGAGCTTCATGAGCTCACACTCTCCTGCCTGCAGATGTACGACGGATATATCGCAGAAGCCGACTTGAAGTGCCTGATTCCCTTCCAATCCATGGACGAATATATGGATGAAATCCATGAGTATGTGAAAACACACGGCCAATTCTACCGGGATTCCTATGACGAATATATTGAAAAAATCTTTGGTTCTATAGACTGGGATAGACTGGAGTGGTGAGTCGTCGTTATATATGGTATTGTCTATATAAATGGATTTCGTTCGCAAAAAATAGGTCCCACAGGGCTGGTTCCCCTGGTTCCTGTCTCCAACTCCGTCCCCTGTGCTAATTATCCCGAAATGCAACGGTCACAATATTCTCTCTCACAAGCATGTCCCTGCCCCCTTCCGATAATGAAGTAAGGGGGCGGCAGCCATCATATTCCTGCATACAGTACTCCTGTCCATCCATGACACCTACAATCCATGACACAGACAGGAAAAAGAAAACCGGTCAGACTCCATTCACGATTTCCTTTCCCTGTTATGTCATAGATCCGGTCAGGACAGCTTCGATACGGATCACTTGTAGATGATCTGACCCGGGAATCCTGCTGCACGGAGTTTCTTTTTGATCCTGTTGAATGTGACCTGGGCAGCGCAATTCTTTTGCACAATGACCTTTGCACTGCTGCTCAGTCCGTCAAAGCAACCGTCTTCGAATGTGACGCGGCCGGAATACTTAATCTCATCGTCAAGGGTAATGATAAGAGACCTGCAGTTTGTTCCCGTAAAGCAGCCTGATTTAAGCGTGAAGAAAGAACTGCTCAAATACAGTCTCTTAACATAGGAATTCCTAAAGGCGTTTGCACGAATAGTAACCCTTTTCTTAGATTTGAGTACGACATCCTTCAAGAATGAACCCGTTTTGCTGTCGAAAAGACCAGTTTCACCGTTACCAATATGGGTAATCGGCACACGATTGTTGTCTTTGTCTCTGGCAAATCTGAGGTGAATCTCAGATTTGGCATCGCCCTTCAGAGCTGTGACTGACCTGACAACGACAGTCTTCTGACCGATCTTGGTCTTGACGATATTGTGGATGTGGTCCTGATGGTTGACATCAAAACTACTGGACCTGACCCAGCCGGGGTTCTTCGGCTTATTGTCAGGAGGCGCTATAGGGCTTTTCTCTACTGTCGCAAAAACAGAAAGTCCCATACTCAGGATCATAAGCACGGTCAGAACAACAGACAACAGTTTCTTTTTGATGCACATGATGACATTTCCCTCCTTTCCTGGATAATTTTATTTACAGTGAACCCGCGGTCGACGGGTATCTGTTATAGTAACTAATCTGTGGTGTTGTTTCCCAGTTCCGGAATAGAAACGGAATATAAGAATATTATAAAGTATAATAAACAAAAAAAGCGACAAAACTCCGGGGAATCAGGAATAACCGTCCCAAAGTTTTATCGCCTATAATTCATAAGCTCTCCCATCTCGAGCCAAATTGCCCGATTGGTGAAATTCACTAACGCTAATATACAAAAAACATATACTAAGCACAGAACTTAGACCTGGAGAACAGGCTGTCCATTGAACTATGTATGACAATCCAAGTCCGCTTTCACTCAAATATTATATAGTAAATCCATACTATCTTCAAGCAGTTTTATCTTCCTAACAGACATTAGGAACCACACGGATTTAAAGGAATTGAAAGTGTAATTTCCAAACGTTTTGTGGACTGGAAGTTGACTTTTGGCATTAGGAGCCACAGCCACACTGCCACATTTACTGCATCACCACAACATTCCCTGCGGCATCATAGTATGTGTCTGTCTTTGTACCGTCCTCGGCATAGGTCGAGGACATGGTCACATAGCCCTTTGAGCTGACGTAAGGCGCTTTGCTCTGGTCGAACCAGGAGGTCCTGATCTGCCTGCCCTGATCGTCGTACTCGAAGGTCTGCATGGCAAAACCGCTGGGGCCGTTGGCAAGCATGTCATCGGCAGTACAGTATTCTGTCTCGATGACCTTGTTGTTCTCGTTATAGAATTTGCGAATCTCGTCATAGGCATAGTAGGCGTCCGGGTTGGAACTCTCGATCGTGTGCCGTTTTCCGGAGAGGTCCAGATAGGTCTCGGAGATCATATTTCCCGCATCGTCATAGTCATTGCACAGGACTGCCGTTCCGTTGGCCAGGGCAATGGGTTCCCCGTTCTCTCCCAGATATTCAGTGCGGATCACTTTCTTCTGTTCATTATAGGCCTTGCGAAGACCTGCGTAGCCTGCAGTGAGTGTGAGAGGTTTGTCCTCTGTGTCATAGTAGGTCTCGAGGATGACATTGCCCTCGTCATCATAGGAATTGCGGACCACGGCGGAGCCGTTGCTGGTGCCGGGCACCCGCTTCCCGTCCGTATCGAAATAGGCAGTCTTCACCGCCTTTTTGTTCTGGTCGTAATCCTTCTCCACCGTGTGGTACCCCGCGGGAAGGAGAATGGGTGTGCCGTCCGCGTCAAAATAGGATTGGCTGGCCACATTGCCGTCATCGTCGTAGCTCTTGGTCGTTATGACATAGCCGTCCGGAGATTCCGTGAAGGCCGAGCCGTCCGCGTTACAGAAGGTTTCCCGGATGACCTGCTTGCTCTCATTGTAATCCTTGCGGACAAAGGCATAGCCCTTGGGGTCAAAGATCATATTGCCCTGGTCGTCATATTTTTTTGTCGCGACAACGTTTCCGGCATCGTCGTACTCTTTGTCCACGATCGCAGCGCCGCTGACCATGATCAGCGCCTCGCTGTTATCGTACCAGGCCGTGCGTGTCTCCTGTCCCTTCTCATCATACTCATGGGTCACTATTGCGTAACCTTTATCCTGGGCAATGACCGCATTTCCCGCGCCGTCCACGTAGCGCTCGACGATCACCCGGCCTTCGTCGTCAAAGGACTTCTCAACAGAATTATAACCGGCCGCTGTCTGCATGGAATTGCCGGAGGCATCCAGATAAGTCGTCCCGGTCTGGACACCGTTTGCATCGTAGGTCTTGGCGACACCCGCATAACCCAGGCTCTCGACGACCATCATTTTCCCATCGCCGTCCAGATAGAGCTCTCTGATACAGTGCCCGTCCTCGTCGTAATCATAGCGGACACCGTAACAGCCCTTGGCGGCGATCAGGTGCTTGTGGTCCTCATCAAAGAACATCTCCGACAGCTTGTTTCCCTTTTCGTCATAGGTGTTTACCACTGAAGCATATCCCGGAGTTTTGGAGATCACAGGTTTTCCATCTTCACCATAATAAGCTTCTGTGAGGATCTTTTTGCCTTCATTATAGGTTCGGGCAATTGAAGCCACTCCGTCGCTGTTGGCCAGTCTCTTCTTTTTCCTGTCAAAATAGGATTCTTTCGTCACGTTCCCTGCAGCGTCATACTCCTTGGTTATCATGGCATAACCCTTGGAGCACGCGGTCATCTTATCCTTCTCGTCATAATAGGATTCTTTGATGACACGTTTGTTGTCATCATATTCATCCCGCACAGTGACATAGATATCCTTTTCGTAGGCAGGTTTCGACTCCGTATTGAAAAAAGACTTCTCATTCACGTTGCCGTTTTCATCATATCCCTTTTTGACGATGCAGCAGCCAAGGCTCGACTGAATGACCTTTTGATCAGCGGGGTCATGATATTCTTCCCTGATCACCTGATGGTTTTCGTTGTACTTTTTGAGCACAATGGCCGTGCCGTCTTTGTTCTCAGATATTCTGCCGTCCGGCCCGTAATAGGCTGTCCGGATATCATTGCCGTTCTCATCATACTTATGGTCTGCACCGGCAAAGCCTTTTTTGATGACAATCAGGTTGTTCTCTATCCCGTAATATCGCTCAGTCAGGACATGTTTTTGGTCATCATAGGTATATTCAGCACGATGATATCCATCCGGGCCGATGATTGGACTGACCTGGGTATCATAGTAACTCTGGCTAGTGACATTTCCCGCCTCATCATAGGTATATCGGAGCCCGGCATACTCCTGACCAGCCTTGACTACGACACCGCCATTGGTATCAAAATAAGTCTCGCTGGTCTTCTTGCCGTTTTCGTCATAAGTCATGGCCATACTGGAATAACCCAGTTTCTCCACCATAACTGGCTTGTCCTTCTCGTCAAAGTAGGACACCCTGATGGTGTTCCCGGCGGAATCATATTTCTTGCGTATCACCGCATAGCCGTCTTCACTGAGGGCAAGCCTGCCATTAGCAGCTACAAACCGCTCCTCCACGACATGACGCATATTGTCCATGACATCGACAATCTGCGTATACCCCTTGCCAGATCCCGTTGGTTCCTCAGAAGCTTCAGCAGCTTTCATGGCGGTGTAATCCTTTGCGGCATCATCAGGATGTGCCGACTGTGTTACGATTACATTTTCACCCGAAGGGGTTACCGGGGCAGTTCCTCTGCCTATGAGAAAGCCCCCCAAAAGACTTCCAACAATAAGAAAAAGAGTTCCTATCAAGAGATCTTGTTTCTTTTTTCTTCCCGCCATAATTGACCACAAACCTCCACACAACATACTGCTTAGACATTATGTCTCATAATATACTACATCTGGCTGATATTTCAAATTGTACTGTTCGCCTCATCTGGCCAAGTTCAAACAATAATGCTTTTCCGGTATGCGTTCTGCTTTGTTTTCATCTTTTTCAACTAGCTTTTTCTTATATGTTGGCAAAAAAACCTTCCATATACCCAAGTCCAGAATGGGATACAGAATTGTAGAAACACTTGTCATCATATATATGGTATCAGCTTGATCTGAAGCACCTAAATAATAAGCCAGGATTGCTTCCCATATATATGAGAGTATTTTTGCGATGATTGAGCACGTCAGGATTTTCAACATATTTCCTTACATCATATTTATCAACGCACTTCACCATAAGTGGATCTCTATAATTGAGCTTATACCACTGTAGTTTCTCTGTGTATCGCTTCGGATTCCTTAGATTTAGGAAGCGTCCTGTTTT
>JBGUVT010000008.1:0-8401 GCA_045220485.1 Anaerovoracaceae bacterium
GTCTGGATAGTGCTTCACGAAGCCATTGATACAGAATCCCTGGCGGGAGATATTCCTGTGCCACCAGCGGACGTTAGGCATGGCCGTAAGAGCCATTACCATGTCATACTCAAAACCATTGACTTCTTCCTCTGCCTGATAAAGGCTCTTCCCAAACGTGTTTGTGGTCCGGAGCGGCCCAATTGCATCCGGCAACTTATAATACGGCTCTACAATGATACGTTCGATTTCAATCCAGTTCAGGAATGTTTTCAGGTAATGCGCATCCAACAGGGCCTCCACATACTTTCTAATCCGGTATGCAAATCCCTGAGGTGCCTGTTCTAATGCGGCTAACGTTTCCCTGTCCATATCATCCACAATGCGGTCAATATAGTTGCGAAGTTCGCCGTCATCGATCATATCCATCCTGGTAAGGGACCTGTGTATAATATCTTTGCAGGTACGCACCTTCTGTTCCGGTGAAAACCTGGAAAACTGTTCCTTAAAATATCTTTGGTCCGTTTCCGACATCTTAAAGACTTTCGGTGTGCTCCCCTCTTTATCGCTGATATCCACCTTGACAATTTCATCATCAGCCCGGTCAAAGTCAATATCATAGCCCTTGCCTTTCAGTGTAAACCCTTCGGCCAAATGCTCCTTCTGGAGCAGAACTGTATATCCGTCAGCGAAAATGCTGTTTGGCACTTTCATAAAGAACTGCGGAAGAATCAAACTTTTTGCTTCCTGTTTGAATTCCGGATTGATATGGAAATACGTCATCTTATCCTGTATCTCCACTGGGATATCACTGATGCCGCTATTCATTTCGTTTTGCTGCATAGCAGCCTCAAAAGACGCTCCTTCCTTTTCTGCGACAGCAATCATTACAGAAGCAGTACCGCCATGTGTTTCTTTCCCTTCCGTCGTACTTTCTTCTGATGATTGCTCTCTCGCTTCAAGCGTTTGCGAAAGCAGCCTCGCATCAAAGTCAAGAAACTCCTCCTGTTCTATCTCAGGTGAGGCTTCCTGTTCTTTGGAATCACCATAATCTGACGGCTCTTCCCGAAGAAAAGATGCCTGACGATATTCAGGATACTGATATGTTGATTTGTCTTCTTCCACAGCCACCCGGCAGTCTTTACCGGAGAACCCGGCACTGTTCAGGCCGCGAACGATCCCGTCCAGCGTTTCTTTGAAATCCCTGGAAGATGTCAGCACATAAGACATGTTCAGAGCTGCCTGTCCCATTCTCCTGGTATGCGGCTGACGCAGGATCCTGCCCAGTATCTGTTCCACATCTACCTGACTGGTCTTATTTGCAAGGGATGCAAGAATATAAGCGAACGGGCAGTCCCATCCTTCTTTCAGCGCATTTACCGTGATGATGTACCGGATCCTGCAACCTCGGTCAAGTAAATCTATACCCTTCAATTCATTGACATCCGCCGTCTTGATCGCGATTTCCTCTGCCGGAATACCGGCTTCCACCAGTTTTCCGCGAAGCTTTTCAAAAGTTGTGCTGTCTTCCTTTCCCTTGGGTTGTGCCTGGAAGAGCACGATCGGGCGAATATAAGAACCGCCATTTTTTTCTTCTGTGATTGCCTGCTGCTCCAGATGATTCCGAAGATCAATCGCATCTGCCACGACTTCCTGCTGGGAAGAACGGTTGTAAACGACCACCGGCAGCTTGACCATGTTTTCCCTCTTTAGCTGGACAGCATCCACAAATGAAATGATATTGCTCTCCTTTGTAGGCGTCGCCGTCAAGTCAAGGACAAAACACGGATTAAAATCTTTTAACATCTTACGGCTGAGCGTGCTTCTGGCATGGTGACTTTCGTCCACAATGACCAGCGGGGAAAGCTGATTGATCACCTGTAGGAGGGCGGTTTCATCTGCTTCCTCAATAGGATATGCAGGAGTGCCCAGTGCTTTTGACATAGGTGCAAGAGAACTGTTCTCTTGGCGTGCCTTCAGTGCTTCCTTTCTACCGCGGAAGGAATCGTAGGAAAGTACCATAACCGAAAGCTGTTCCGTAACAGAAGTGATGTTGAAGTTCTGTCCGGCAAGAAGCTCCTGCTTCGTATAGATTTCCACGCGTCCGCCAAAATCCGTATCCAGCTTCTGGCGATAGGGGTGAGCTGGATTCCGGAGCGCTGCAAGCGTCTGTTCCAAGATAGCGTCAGAAGGAACCAACCAAACGACTGCCCTTATCTTTGTCTGGGGAAGGGCGACAAATACGGGCTTGATCGCATTGCAGGCCAGAAACGTCTTCCCACCGCCGGTCGGCACTTTGAAACAAAGATCCGGGACACCGGGAAGAATGTTCTGGTATGCAGGAACCCCTCCGAACCCCACCGGCACGTTCTTTTCTTCCCATAGCTTCCGATAGGCCGTCCCAATATTCCCGGTTTCGTTCAACAGCTCCAGATAACGGGTCAAATCGGAGATCACATTCTTTTGATAATTCTTTAATTCCATCTCACCCGCCTCCCTACAGCTTTGTGATATCCCGAGGGATCTTCTTGAAAGTAATGCCAAACCGCATAAGTTCTGGAGCACTCAAGGCACACCGATCTGCATAGATAATATAGCTCTCTGCTTTCTCCCGGATTGTGGACAGGAAATCGTATCCCAGAACAGTCATCTGACCCGGCTCATAGTAAAAATAGTATGCCGTGTGGTTCAATGTCCCCAAATGATAGCCGTGTTCCGGCCTTGTTTCCGGCAACGGCTGCCTCGTCTCCGTGTACCAGACATATTCCCGGATCTTATCCTTGCCTATCTTCTCATTCAGATACTCCGCATCCAGCATCAGCGGCTCTCCTAGCTCATAGAAGCTGAAGCTTCCACCGGTTCCGTCAACTTCTTTTTTCCCTTTGCTATAACCGGAAATGACCCGTCGGATGCGTTCTGCAGTAATGTCTTCAGCATAATCCATCATTTCCACAGCTATGAATTTGCGATTTCCACCATCATCGCTATTCATTTTTAATACTGCATGCGCAGTTGTTCCTGATCCGGCAAACGAATCTAAAACTATGGAGTCCGGATGTGTCGCCATCTGAATAATACGTTGTATCAGTCGGACAGGCTTTGGGTAATCAAACGCCTTTCTTTGTAACAGTGCTGCTAATTCCTGCGTTGCTTCCTGAGTATGACCAACTTCTTCATTAGTCCACCATGTCCATGCTGTTTTTCCTTCTTTTTCTGACAGATAGTTTTTCTGCCTCGGAACACCATTTCCATCGCTTCCAAACCATAAACGGCCTTCAGAATAATACTGTTCAAATACCTCTTTTAAATTCTTCCAGCAACGTCCTTCCGGCGGCCCGATTGTTCGACCGCTCGGCGTAGTTATCTCATACATTTGATTCGGTCGAAACCCCTGTGCAGTAAAATCAACAGACACCCAAGGCCCCCTGGGGTCATTATCCGGATTTTTATATTTTCCTGCATCCGTTTCATCCAAATCGATCAGGTTAATACAGCGTTCCAGATTCTCCGGATCCTTGACATAAATGAGAATGTATTCGTGTCCATTACTCATTCTTTTTCTTGCATCTGGAGATGTTCTTTTCTGCCAGACAATCTGTGCTATAAAACGAGAAGATCCGAATATTTCATCGCAAATCAATTTGAGATTTGCCTGCTCGTTATCATCTATGCTTATAAAAATAGCACCATCATCAGAAAGCAGTTTATAAAGCAGCCTTAATCTGGGATACATCATGCATAACCACTTGTCATGTCTGCTCAGGTCTTCACCTTCCTTACCGACAACTTCACCCAGCCATTTTCGGATCCTCGGGTCATTTACGTTGTCATTGTAGACCCATCCTTCATTTCCAGTATTGTATGGTGGATCGATGTATATGCACTTGATCTGGCCTTCATAGCGGGGCAGAAGAGCCTTCAGGGCTTCCAGATTATCCCCATGGATAATCATGTTACTACTGCCGTTGTCCTCTTCATGCCTCCCACTTTCATCAAAACTATATTTTCTCTCTAAAACCCGGAAGGGGACTTCTTGGTGATGATTGATCACTTTATCCTTTCCAATCCATTCTAATGTTGGCATAAATATCATCCCCTCTCGGAATTATTTCTCTTTAATGTATTATCCAGACTATCCATGGAAGACGTCCGCTTTTTTACATCTGCAAAAATGCGAAGTGGCTGTGCTATCTGCCATACACGATTGAACAAAAGCTTTTAATAAACTGAACTTGTCACGATGTCTGATTACAAAGAACTTGTATGAGATATAATCTCTCAGCATAATTCATTATCTCAGCCCACTGAATAAGAGGCCCAAATCACGACTTTATTCATCGTTTACTGTTTACGAAGCGAAAGCAGTGGACGATACTTAGCTATTCAACGTTAACATAACTAAAATACAGTGTTTAAGCCATTATCTGATAATTCATATATTACATCAGCAACTTCGTCCAAATACATTCTGTCATGTGAAATACTAATAATTGTTCCGTTGAATTCAGACAGTGCTGTTCTAATTACAGGCGCTGAAAGTGGAGAAAAATTCCTCGTCGGTTCATCGAGGACAAGGACATTTGCATTTTGCAATACCATTCCTAAAAAAATAATTTTAGCCCTCTGCCCTCCACTCAACTCTGAGATTTTATGGTGCATTTCATCTCTAGTAAACTTCATAGTCCCCATATAAGTTAAGGCCTTGGTGTATGTTTCCTTATCATATGTAGTTTGCAAAAAATCTATAGGTGTACTATCATAATCAAGAACATCTCGATAGTCTTGAGGCATATACCCAACTATGATATCCGTTCTGTTTTTGAGTTCTTGCCATATTGTCTTTAACAAAGTCGATTTTCCAACCCCATTTTTACCAATAATACATACATGCTGGTTTCCAATCACAGACAACACAATATTTGAGGATAGTAATTTGCCATTAATCTTCAACTCGGGAAGCTCGATGTCAATTATCCTCTTTTGTGAGGGAATGAATATATTGCTATCAAACCACGTTATAATCCCCGTTTCTCTATCAGGTATTTCTGTAAAGTTATCTTTTTCTCGTTCAAAGCGCTTCCCTTTAGAAACAATAGCTTGCATGCTTTTTTTTGCATGACCATCAGATGAGGCAATTCCGTCAGGATTCTTCCAACCAGTATTATGCCGCGCTTTTTCATATAGTTGAAGAAGCCTTTCTCTTTTCTTTTTGTATTCGCTTCTCTCTTTATGGGCTATTTGATTCTGCCTATCAAACTGTAGATTCCTGAATTTCAGATAATCTTCATAGGCGAGCCTCGATACAGTAATGGAGCACCTTGTTTTGCGAATTAATTGTTCAATGTGAATAATTACATTAGCACACGAAGATATCAGCATCTCATCATGAGATATGAAGATTATCGGAATAGAAGAATCTCGTATAAACGATTCAAGAAAAATAAGTGTATCAATATCTAAATCGTTTGATGGTTCATCAAGCAGCAAAACATCAGGCTTTTTGGATAGCAATTTTAATAACTGAATCTTGATTTTTTCACCACCCGATAATGTGGATATTTGTTGAGTAGAGAACAATAATTCGTACTCCAATCCCAAACTATTAATTATATTATAATCATCATAAAAATCTGTATCAGCTAAGTATTCTGTAACTGTAAGATGTTGCTCATTCTCTCCCATAAATTGTGGCAAATAAGCCAGCAAACCATCACGTATTATTTCACCGGTATAATGTGCATAATCGCCCGTTAATTCTTCTGAATACAACAGTTTTAGAAGTGTTGATTTTCCATTTCCTTCTTCACCGATAATAGCAACTTTATCCGACTGATTTAATGAAAAAGAGAAATCATCCACTAAAAGTCTGTCATCCTTGCTAATATATATACTTACATTTCTAGATTGAAGCATCATTCTTTAAATCACCTTTTTAAATGGATAAATGGATAATGCATGATAGTCTTCTATCAATAGAGCATATTGTCAAAACATATGTTTGATCAATAAAGCTCTATTTCTCCCCATCCTTATTAAAAACTATATTCATCAAAATATCTGATAGTGGCTCATCTTTATTAACAACAGAACTGACTGCCTTACTGAAAGTACAAGTATTTAACAAACTGTAGAATCTTTCTTGTTCCGGATTATAAGGAACAGATGTTGTCAATCTTGGGTTGCTACGAATAACATCCGTATAGTCAATTTCTACGCATTCAATTCTATGTTCCATTAGACAATATGTAATGACCTCCGATTTGTAGGTTCGTGGATTTACCTGTAAACTATAAGTCGGTTCAAGACAAATGGTAACAGGGATTACCGCATACAAATGGAGGTCATCAAATGAAGTATAGCACAGTCTACGTTGGAATGGATGTTCATAAGGAAACATTTTCTCTCTGCTGTTACACGAACGAGAAAGAAGAAGCTGAGTACCCTCAGAAGGTCGACGGCCATTATAGCAAAGTCATCAACTACATCGAGGCCATGCGTTTTCATTACGGGGACGATGCTCTGTTCATATGCGGTTATGAGGCTGGCTGCCTCGGTTTTACCTTATATCACCAGCTGACGGATCATAATGTAAAGTGTGTCATTCTTGCACCTACGACAATGCTCCAGCAGCGAGGACGTAAGCGGGTTAAGACGGATAAACGGGATGCTGCGCTTATCGCCAGATGTCTTGCACATCATGATTATTCGCCAGTTCATATCCCGACGGATCAGGATGAGCAGACGAAAGAATTTATCCGTATGAGAGACGACCATAAACTCGCCCTTAAAAAGGTTAAACAACAGATTCTTTCCTTCTGTTTAAGACACAACTACAGATTCGATGGCACCAGCCATAACTGGACGCAAGCACATATCAACTGGTTAAGGAACCTTAAACCTGAAGGCCTTTATGCGGAGATACTGGCAGAGTACCTTCTTACTTATGATAATCTTACCGATAAAGTAGAACGCCTTGACAAACGGATCGATGAACTCGCCTCTGGTGAAACCTATAAAGATAACGTGCATAAACTCACCTGTTTCCTTGGCGTCAAGACGGTAACTGCGCTGGGTATAATAACAGAAGTTGGCGATTTCAATCGGTTTGCTTCTGCAGAACACTTTTCTTCTTACATCGGTCTCACGCCTGGAGAAAGAACCAGTTCCGAAGATCGAAATATGCTCAACATCACAAAAGCGGGTAACCGGCATGTCCGCTCTTTGCTTGTAGAAGCAGCACAGGCTTACACTCGAGGTGCAATCGGTTATAAATCAAAAGCGCTTAAAGTCCGGCAGCAAGGCAATCCACCTGAAGTAATTGCTTATGCTGATAAAGCGAACGAGCGGCTTCGCAGACGTTATTACAGGCTTGTCCTGAAAAACAACAAAAACACCAATGTGGCGAAAACTGCCGTTGCCAGAGAACTTGCTTGTTTTATGTGGGGCATGATCACTGGCAGAGTGGCATAAGGTATCACATCGTGATGTCAGCATCAAGACCAAGCCGCCTACGGCGGTACTTCGTAGTCTTGACGCAGCCATCCCGCTGTGATGATAATCACTTAAGCCATTGTAAGCCGGCTTACGCCGTCAACAACGGCGCGTAACTATTAATTCCGAAGGCATCTTGAAAGAGCTTTAGACTCTTCAAGGTTCGAGCCATCTACGAGATTTCTATGTTGGCACTCATGTGATCCACGCGATTAGACGGTAGAGCTCACGGCGGACCATTGACCTGTTGGTAATGGGAGTACTCCCTAAATCCACGTATATCAGAATGGCCAATGCCGGGAACTGATACCCTAAAGCTCTTTCATGATACCTTCGGTTAAAACAGAATAGGATTGTAATGAATCTTGTTCAGTTACCTCTTGACAAAGGTCATTACATATCAGAAATAAATCACAGGGCAATTGAGATGTACTTCTCATACAGATTTATTCCTGCGCCATACACGGTTTATAATGACGTGTTTAAGCTGAAAGCAGGTGAACAAATTATATTCCTTATGAATGAAGGGACAACCAGGAAGCATTGTTCAAAGTATAATTATATTGTTCCAGAGACTCAATTTAATGCCTCTAATTGCGAAAGAGTATTAAGACGAAGTATTATCAGTACATTTAATCATGGTGATGTTCCGATTGGATTGTATTTAAGTGGAGGGATAGATTCAGGTATAATTGCATCAATAATAAAGGATAAATAGCCCTTATACCCGATTTTTCAGCAATCAGACAGTAATCCTCCATCGTAGACACTCCATCAATTGAGAATTTTGAATGGACATGCATATCAAAAAAAGCATTCATAAGAGATGGTCTCCTCTCATCGAAATAATTCCAATCAGCAAACACATTCATCAGACAGGTAACTGACTCATGTTTATTTACTCGATTCCCCCTTTTTCCCATTCCTTATT
>JBGUVT010000009.1:0-4797 GCA_045220485.1 Anaerovoracaceae bacterium
AGATGGAACAGAGTGCTCTCGAGCTTTCCGGTATATTCTGAGGTGCTGATCATATCTACGGAATAGTCAGGAAAAGCTCCGGTGTCCCTCATTGCGTCACCGAAAGGTTTGCCCATGTAAAGATCGTCCGCCATTGTATCAAAGGCCTTTTTCATTGCCTGCTCTGATGACGGAGTCTCTTCTTTCAGAAGTGACATTGCCTCACTTACCGAAATGCCGGATTTCACCATCATTCCCATGTTTTCGAAGAATGATGTGAGTTCGGTATAGTTCAGCATCCTGGAATCCGCTTTTTTCTCAGAACTCATTAGTCTAAGCTCCTTTCATTTATATGCATTTTCAGTACTGGAATACGTCCATATAATTGGAACCATCACCAATGTAATCACTGTCAGATCCATTGGCGGAAAAAGTGAGGTCGAGGCGGTTCCATTCACCTTCGTGAACCTCGAATTCAACGGCGACCCAGCCGGTTTCCTCTGTGTAATACATGTTCCATGCATGATAGAGGTCACCGTCTTCACCTACATATCCGAAAATGATTTTAGTCGGTATACCATGGCTCCTCAGCATTGCCGCTGCAAGCGACGCATAATCGATACAAATGCCCTTGCCGCTCTCCATGGTCTCGTTTGGATCAGGAATATATCCCGACTGCACAGTCTTCGCCTTTTCTGTATCGTAGCTGACAGTTTCGCAGACGAAGTTGAAGACATTTGTGATAAAGTCATTGGCATCTTCCGACTGGGCAGCGAGTTCATCTGCCTTGAGCACGCAGGATGAATCATCTTTATAATCTGCGTACTGACTCGGCCTGAGGAAAGGATCAAATTCATCCTCCAGCTCCACGTCTACCGATGTAGCATAAAGCTCGCTGTACTTGGTATCGACAATGTTCTTCATGACCTTGATCGTATACGAGCCGTTTCCGAGCTGAAACGGATAGATCTGGTCTTTTCCGTTCACAACATCGTAGGTATAGACCTCATCATCCTTAAACACCTGGACTTTGATCTTTTTATCCGAAACGCAGTGGATACCGAAAAAGCCCTTGCTGCTCCTTGATGTATCTACCAGCACCTCGTCATTGCCATATGCTTCATCCTCATGGAACTGTGCGCCTCTGAATTCAGGCACCTCATATTTTTCAACAGTTTCATCAGTCTGTGCTTCGGTCTCTGCAGCCTCTCCTCCTGCTGCATCACTGCTGCCGCATGCCGGAAAGCATGTAAAAAAAGAAGAAATCAGCAGAAAGATGATCAGATATTTAGCTGTCTTTTTCATCTTATGCTGCACTTCATTCCTCCATCCCATGCAATACGTATAGTTATTATAATTCTAGCAATTGTTGCCTCATATTGTAAATAGCGTTCGTCATTTTATCCGTCATTGAATAATAAAAGAGACTCATTTTATGAGTCTCTTTTATCGATTGATATGAATTTGTAAGTTTATGTTCCAATTACGGTCTCAGCTCAAGATACAGATCTCTGTACTTCCATGCCGAGGCTTCCCACGATACATCCTTTGCCATGTTTCTCTGAACCATTTCATCCCAGTGCCAGCGGTCAGTGAAATAAACTGTTTTGGCGCGGTTTACGGCATCATAGAGCAATCCGGATTCATATCTGTCGAATGTGAATCCGTTCCCCTGCAGTGAGAACGTGTTGAAAGGCTCGACTGTATCCTTCAGTCCGCCGGTCTCACGAACTACAGGTACCGTACCATAACGCATCGCTATCAGCTGTGTAAGTCCGCACGGCTCAAACAGTGAAGGTACCAGCAGAGCATCCGCACCTGCGTAGATCCTGTGGGCTCTGCTCTCATCGTACATTATGCATGAGCAGACACTGCCCTTGAACCAGTTCTCAAAGTTGCGGAACGATTCCTCATAGAGGGCATCGCCTGTGCCGAGCACTACGATCTGTGTATTGCCGTCGATGAGTCCCGGAAGGATCTCGTTGACCAGATCAAGACCTTTCTGATTTGTCAGACGCGAGATAAGACCGATAACGAACTTGCCTTCATCGACCTCAAGTCCGAGTTCCTCCTGCAGAGCGCGCTTGTTCTCCTTCTTTTTATCGAGAACTTCTGTTATATCGTAAGGCGCTGCGATTCTTGTGTCATTCTTAGGGTCCCACTGAACAACGTCTATGCCGTTAACGATACCGCGCAGCTTTCCGGAATGATGGCGTATATGCGCGTCCAGACCATCGCCGAAGAACGGAGTCTGTATCTCTCCCGCATACGTTTCACTGACTGTAGTAATAGCATCAGCGTAAGCAAGGCCTGCTTTCAGCATGTTGGCGTCTTCATATCCTGTCTTGAAAACATCAATGCTGAAAACTTCATCAGGCAGATTTGTCCAGTATTTGATAGTAGCAATATTATACACACCCTGGAAGCGCAGATTATGTATAGTCAGGACTGTCTTTGCATTCCTGATAGCTGTTTCTGCAAACTGGGTACGCAGCATGACCGGTACCAGACTTGCCTGCCAGTCATGGCAGTGGATAACATCAGGGATCCAGTCCATATAATTAAGTGCGGCAAGGGCAGCTTTGCAGAAGTAGCAATACTTCGGAATATCGTCAACAAGATTGACATACGGGTTGCCGCTGGTAAAGAAATCATCATTATCGATGAAATCATATACTACGCCGTCATGTACATATTCCATGATTCCTACATAATAGGATCTTCCGTCTGCGCACAGGTCCATGTTGAATGATCCGCGGTATACCATCTTCTCCTGATACTCCCAAGGTATGCAGTGATAGCGCGGAATGATGACCTTTACGTCGCAGTTGAGCTCAGCCAGAGCCTTAGGAAGTGCGTACATTACATCTCCGAGTCCTCCGGTCTTAACGAACGGGTAGCACTCAGATCCGATAAAAGCGATACTTCTTCTTGGCTGTGGAAGCGCGGTCTCTGCTGCCATATTTTCCATATTCATTGTTTCGTCATTAGTCATTTCTGTTCTCCTATTGTCTATGCGTTAACGGAAGCTCTTTACCCAGTTGAGCAACGAGTCTCTGTAAACATTCTCTCTGACTTCTCTTTTCATCCTGTCAGTGAGCGGTCCGTTGGCAGATAATCTTGCGAGTATCTCAGCCTGAAGCTCCTCTATGCTCATCTCCTCGAAGCTCTTGCCCGGCTCAGCTCTCTTCGGCATTTCTTCCAACGATTCTTCAGCAGCTTTAACAGGCTCCTCCCTGACGCGCTTCAGCGGCTCATAGTGCATTCTTTCCGAAGCCGGGATCCATATCTCAGCGCTGTTGCCTTCCAAAGTGAACCTCAGCCTGCCCTGATCTGAAGAGATCTCTCCTCCGTGGAGTGCTCCTTTATATGATCCGCTCAGGCCAAGATCAAAGTTCTCCTGACTGTCACTGTTGGTGACTGTTATAAGTATATCTCCGCGCATGAACGCGTACTTTGTAGTAGTCAGATCTGTTTCACGGTATTCTCCGTACCACAGAGCAGACTCCTTATTATATATGTTACCAAGTGCGCTGATGATTTGTAAAGAAACATTGTCCTGCGACGATAATTCCACCAGCGAAAGTGCCGGCCGAAGTGATGCGTCTGAACCTCTTTCCTTTCTTCCCTCGATACCGAACTCCGAACCGTAGTAAACGGACGGTATACCCGGAAGAGTGTAAAGAAGCACGTGCACAGGCAGAAAATGTCTCTTGTTGCGCAGCTTTGTCATGATGCGTTCAACATCATGGTTGTCTACAAAATCGTATAGATGCACATTATCTCCAAGGCCCATGTCTCTCTGTCGTTTAACCGTATGTGCTATCTCAAAGTAGTTGTGATCGTTATGAGCGCTGTAGAGAGCCTTATGCAGTGCGTAATTTGTCACGGAGTGCAGGGTATTGTCATTTACCCAGCGGCTGTACTCTCCGTGTATGACCTCACCCATCAGCCAGAATTCATCCTTAAGCCCATCCGTAACGCTTCTGAGTTCACGCATGAATCCTTGCTCGAGCACATCTGCAGCATCGAGGCGAATGCCGTCGATATCAAATTCCGACACCCAGAACCGCACGGTGTCAAAATGATACTGCCTCACCTCCGGCTCATACAGATTGAGCTTCGGGAGCAGGTTGTGACCTCCCCAGTTCTCATAGGAAAAGCCATCGTTATACTCGTTATTTCCCCAGAAGTTTACATTGCAGTACCAGTTTCTGTACCGGCTGTTCTCACGGTTTTCCTTCAGATCGCGGAAGGCGAAGAATCCTCTTCCCGTGTGATTGAACACGCCGTCCAGGATCACACGTATGCCCTTCTCATGGCAGTATCTTACCAGATCTTTAAGATCTTCATTATCTCCCAGTCTCTCATCGAGCCTACGGTAGTCTTCAGTATCATATCCGTGAGATCCGGATGAGAAGCACGGACCGAAATACAGCGCCGTGAAACCGCAGGATTTCATGTGATCGACCCACGCCTTAAGCTCCGGAAGTCTGTGGACCGGCTGACTGTGATCATTCAGTTCAGGGGCTCCAAGCAGCCCTAACGGATATATATGATAAAAAACAGCTTCTTCATACCAAGCCATCTGTTTCTCTCCTTTCTTTGCAGCATAATACTCAAAAAAAACAAAAATTCAATACCTTTTTCAGTTTTTTCGCTGTTTGCCGTTTCATTTTACTGAACCGGCCGCTGTAAGTTATTATACCAGAGCAGCAAAAAACCGGAGCGAAACATTTAAGTAACACTCCGGCGAATGATGTCATCAGCCTGTGACCGTGAAGATTACAGAGCTGCCTCAACAGCCTTCTTTACCTC
>JBGUVT010000010.1:0-26743 GCA_045220485.1 Anaerovoracaceae bacterium
ACGAGATAAAAGAAAGCACTTAGGAGGAATGTGGGAAGCAACGGCGGGCGGTTCTGCATTGCAAGGCGAAAACCCGTTGGACTGTGCATTTAGAGAGTTGCGCGAAGAAACCGGCATTTCTTCCGATAGACTGACGGAAATCGGTCGAGTGCTCCATTACGGACACAAGACAATCTATGTAGAATACCTGTGCAATACGGCCATTGATAAGAGCAGCATCGTTTTGCAGGACGGTGAAACCTCCGCTATCCTGTGCATGGTCCAGGTCGAAGTCTAAATAGAGTTCTTCCTTCATCCAACCATTTAATGCCTCCATAATTGGATTATCTGTAGGGGTTCCCCCTCGCGACATGGAACGAAGTATGTTATACTGTGTATGGGCTTGGCAAAAAGCCTTGGAAGAGTAGACAGCTCCCTGGTCGGTGTGGAAGACTACCTGGGGCTTCTGCTCTTCCTTTTTTCCCGCTAAACGGTTAAGAACAGCAAGGCAATCGTAATATGGCTTGTTGCTGCCGAGAACGTCGGTGACACTGTGAGGAGCGAGGATCTCGTTGTTGAAGGTGTCCAGCAGAATTGTCCATTCCCAATACTTCTTTCCGACCTTCAACATCGTCATGTCGGAAACGACGATCTCAACGGGTTTTGTTGCGTTCCAATGGCCTCGAATCTCGTTTGCAAAGATATGGCTTTCTTCTCCCGGCGGCTTGTAGGTGTACTTCCTGGCCTTGGAGTGAATACCGGCGTTCTTGCAGCATTGGTGGGCCAAATGGTCTGAAAACACCCACCCCGTCTCGTCAAAGACGTCTTTTGCAAGACGATGGTAACCATGCGAGGGATGCTTTTCATGAGCTGCCTGTAGGAGCTGCGTTAAAAGAATGCGGTCTTTCTCATAGCGGTTCTGCGTCCCTCTCCGGCTCCGCCATTTGTAATAGCCGGAACGGTTGACGTCCATGATTCGGCAGAGAAAGTCTACAGGATACTTCACTCTGAGTTCTTCGATGACTTCGTAGTCTTTCCGCTGCCAGTAACGTACTCCTTGCTTGCACCAGCTCCTTCCACCCAATATCCTTTTTTTAACCGGGCTATTTCTACTTCCTGCTTTGCTACGATCAGGCGAAGCCGTTCTACCTCACTCAATGATTTGCTTGTATGCAAGGCAGCATATGGATTCCCATTATGTGGCTCGAGAGCATTTTCGCCTTCCTCCAGATACTTCCTCACCCATGCGGAAACAAGGCTGTGATTTATTCCTTCTTCCTTTTCAATCCTCTCGATTGATATGTGTCCTTCCAGATGAAGCTGAATGATCCTTAGCTTTTCTTCCTTACTCCATTTCCGATGCGGTACGCCTTTCTTGCTCATCGTTTCTCCCCTTCCTTTCTCCTATTCTACAACATAAAAATGAAAGTAGACACTTTTCAGTGTCTACTTTCATCTTACCAGGTGCACCCAGCGAAGCGAGTGCACCGGTTTTGGGAGGAGGAGCGACGGAGTGAGTGAGAGACGGCGATTCAAAAAGAATCGTCGCCGCGAACGATACGAAGTCCGCGACGACGATGCATCAATCGGTTAAAACTCCTACTTCTTAACGATTGTCGATTATTACAGCGAGCAAAAGAGTAACCGATAACTAGAGGTTACGTCTATTACAGTTTAGCTGATTCTCTTTTATTATTGTTTGAACCACAGGATATCTGGCGACTTAATTCAAGGGTAATCTCTTAAAAGGCCATTACGTCCGGCGCCGATCACATAAGCGAACCCCTGCTCTTTTTGGTCCTCTCTAATCTTACTTCGATAATTCCGATACTGAATACATACTCCGACCAGTCCAAATCCAAGCGCGGCCTCTATAATTCTTCGAGGTTGATCTGGCGATATTAATTGGGCGATGGCAGCCGCGCCTCCTGCATCAGCAACAAAAGATCTTAAACTGTCAAGTGCAAATCCTACCCCATCGCCACAAAACATTTTCTCTGCCAGTTTTAATTCCCTTTGCCATGTAGACTTGAAATCCTCAAGTAGTGTTTTCATCTCTTCGCGGGATTGACAATGAGATAAGTTGCGCTCCAATTCATGAATCACTCTATGTAAATCTTCAAGCTCATTTTTCCTACGCTCCTTGAAATCCAAAATGGCCTCAAAGCCCACATTGGGGGCAGGAACTGGCAGAATGTCAACGAGCGAAAGCTCGAACAAATGAGAAGATTTGCGTAATCCGGTTCGGTGATACAACGAATCGAAATTGGTTTTCCTATCTGTACCCGCAACTATATCATGCTCATCGAATCGAACAATGTATTCAGTCAGAGTCTTCATATAGGTATCTGCCGCTCTAGGATCTGCTTCCAACCACCCTTCTTCATCAGAAAAACGAACGAATCCGGATTCAAGCATTTGCTTCAATGTACTATAGGGCATCTTTGCTTGATGAATCTTCACCGGATTTGTGAAATCTGATGTAACTGTACACCGTAGCGATATATTTCTTTTTCGTCTGGTTTGATAGCATACATGATTAAGCCGCCGTAAAACCTCGTTGGAAAAAGCATCTGCATATTGGGAAACAAGAAAATCTTGCGGGTATATTGGGCGGTATTGTCCCCGCTCTGTCATGTAGAGAACTTCAGGCGAGAACTGGTGGTATTGCGCATCGGGAACGATGGAGCAGACCTGATCCCAGTAAAGAGCTGCACTTCTTAACCAAGGAGTGTTTTTGATATTTATAGTGGGGTAATACAAAATGGATTGTGACATTGTTAATCACCTGGTATGAAACTCAATTACCTCGTAAAATTGTTATACTATGTGTACTTGCGTCAATCGCTTTGACTGCTTACCAGCTATAATTGATACTCCCCATAGGTGTCGTTACTTCAGTTTTTCTTCTTCCTTCGAAATCTTTTGCTTCAGATACTCCTGCATGGCTCTTAATTGTTCCTGGCATTTATCAAAGGACTCTCGCCTAAGCATCTTTCTTCCGTCTATTTCAACGATAGCAGTTCCATCTATAAGTGAACTGATATACTTCTCCACATCACAAGTATTTTCTTTTTGGAGAGCACGAAACTCATTAGAATAATCAGAAGGAATCGCCTTCATTATCGCGTTATAGTGATTAGACATTTCTGTACCAATTTCTTGAACTGCGTTTTCCGGGTTATAACCTCTCCCCGTCCGCAACGCGGCTGCCAAAGCTTCAGGTAGTATTATCAGCATTTTTTCAAGCTCATTAATAGACTGGTTTGTTTGAGCATAAATTGTAATATGCTTACTTTTCCTAAAATACCGTTTTGATTTGACTGCACCAACGATTGAAACAATTGTGACGATTATATTCACGACAAAAACCACAATATCCCAGGTTTTCATTGCTGTGCTGCCTCATATGCTTCCCGATGTTTTTTGTTCTTATAATATATTAGCAACCTCACATATTTGTCGTATTCCGCTGCCAGTTCACTGGCTCGTTCTTCATCCCAGGCAAAATGCCCCATTGCACCGATGAAGCCAGGCTTTCTCTTACCCCAATAGTCTTCGTCCATCAGGAATCGGTAAATGGTGTCAAAGTCAAAGGTCTGATCGTCATCAACGGTCTGGCATATAAAATCAAACCATCGTTCTTCATCGCTAGGATGTGAAGAACCGGTTGTTTTGTTGGCACCGTTACAAAAATGCTCCAGCTTTTTTAATGCTTCCTTTGAAATGTAATTGAGCGGATTAAATACATCTGACTTAGGTCCAACAATCTTTATGCCGTTCAATCGGGCCTGATTGGGAACTATTATTTCCTCATAAAACAAATCCAGAACCGCGTTATACTCTTCAATACTCAATTGATTCTTTCTGAGAGGAACAATATTTCCGACCTCTATATACCCTTGTCTCCAGGTATCTTGACCATAATAAATATATATTTCTGCCTGATCCACTTTGTTTCCGAAATATTCAAAAGCTATATAGTCCTTTGTCCTGTCAGATTGAGAATACTTCCAATCTCCTCTCACAAACGATGGAGCATTTTCCTTAAAGGCATCAAATGCCGGTTTGTCACCGACAAAGCTCAATTCTTTATAGATATGCATTATTAACCCTCTTTCTCTCTGACTGATCAATTTCCTTCCACATCATTATCAACAAGCGCAGATTCTGTTTCCTCATACCAATCAGTAGGAACTAGCTTTATCCCTGTGTTCTTCCAGTCTTCTATCATATCTGCCTTATATGCATCACTCTCCAATTTGGCATGGTCAACCACAATAACCTGCATTTTCCCTTCCAATTCCCTCACTCGTTTCCTGATGAAATCAAAGACCTTTGTGACCGCTTGAATGTCCATGTCCTCATCAGCGGAAGAACCTTCTGGGAAATACACTTGAGATGGCTGATCCAGGAACAGAAAACCAGGAACAGGACGATTATTGTTGATGAAGTATTTATGTAACCCGAACATAGTTATCAGATGCGAACCCAACCAGTTTGCGCCGCTTCCCATTTCCTTTAATGGAATTGGTCGTCCGTGATCAACAACAACAGTTACCTTCCCCATATCAAGCCGATATGGGGAACCAGCGTATTCCATCTCCAGATCATCTGCCCAAGCCGTCATATCATTCTGAATAACCGAAAGTGCTGAAGAAACTCTATCCTTAACAGAATCATTGCTCAGAATTGCATCGATTTCCTCAATCCTGTCTTTCAGTTCTTTTATTCTTTTCTTTGTCTCAGTTATATCATCTGCCAGTTCTACGTTTTCTAGCCAGTAACTAATTCTACCGTAAACCTTAGCCCGCCTATCATTCAAATCTCGGATACGGTCAGCATCCTGCAATTGAGAATATGTTCCCTCAATCTCTGCTTTGATTATAGCAATATCTTCCTTCAACTCACTTATCTTTGCTTCCTGCTGATCGATGAAACGTCTCAACTGTGGTCGTTCCTTTTCGACACGATTGATAGACCGATCAAGTGCAAGAATCGAGTCTTTTAACTTGGCAACTCCGGGAGGTTCTGGATTCAAATCGCCTGAACAAAGAGGACACTTACCCGAGTTAAAGTTTAGCTTCTCAAATAGTCCTATCGACTCCAATCTGACCTTCTGATGTGCCAACTCTCCACGAAAGCCGGACGCATCAGCCAAATAGGTGTGTGCTTCACTTATGCTTTCCTGTAGTTCACCGAGCTCGTTTTCTTTATCCTTCAGCTGTGTCTGTAAGGTAGACAAGCGGTCCATTGAACCCGTAGGAACTCTCTGAGTAATCAATTGGATTCCTTTAAGTGCATCGTAGAGAGCAATAAAACTTGCTTTATCCAGTTCATCGGTTCCATGAATCAGTCCAACCGCCTCTGCTTCAATCAGCAAAGCAACTGCCTTTTCGGAACCGGTTCCTGTGATAGCCTCTGCTTCAACCACCTGCCTTGTGAGCACCCTCAACTCGCGATCTTTGGTACGCCTTTCTGTTGCCAATAAGACTGCATCCTCGTTTACTGCTCCGAGGAAGTAAGGCATTGTATCTCTAATTGCATTTGTAATAGGCAAACCTTCACTTTGCCTATGGAACAGATGGTTCCTTGCAGTTACTTCATCCTGGCTCTGAAAACAGCAAAACAATGCGTGTCGTATATTTGCCTCCAAAGGTTCTCTGCTTTCATCCTCTTCCGGCATATGAATGTTTTCTGAAATGCCGATCTGTTTAGTAAGAAGAGCCTCAATACCATCAGTATTTGTGTTCGAAGTAAACTCTGCCGTTTTAGGAGACTCAATATCGGTTCCCACTTCATAGTAGCAAAACGAAGTTGTTTGCCTTCCTGGGTCGGGATTCTTTCTTGCGACAAAAATCCTGTTTGTATCGCACTGGAGAAGCAACCCATACCAATCAACATTGTCACGCACTACACCAACTGCAATATTGCAACTGCTACCGCCCATGCAATACTCAATAATATCCCCAACAGCTGATTTTCCAGCTTTTGACTCTCCAGGAATGATGTTTACTCTTCCGGGGTGAAAAGACACCGTGCGTTTCTTTCCGTTCTTACCATATAAAACCAGCTCTAATATTTGCATCATGGTCTCACCCCCAAACTTGTGTATATTGTTTCAACTTTCCCTGCACCTGCAAACCACCGACCCACATGTTCAGCTTTTGTCAAGCATTCCGCCACTTCCAGGTCTATGTGTTTCGTTTTGCTGAGTGTACCAGCTGTTATGACCTTTGACAACTCTCCATTATCAGTAAGTACCATGTACCCAGCCTGTAACAATAATTCAACCGCTTCATTGGTGATTTCAACAAGATCACCAGCCCTCTTGCCAAAGTTGAATACCAACTCCTGATGCCCATGTACCCAATTAACCAGTTGTGTACGGCTATTTATCTCTGTGCGAATCGGTTGAGGCAGAATCAACGGTAAGATTAGATACACAAGAGGGAAAGGAAAATCTCTTTTTGTACTCTTTTGATACTCTGACACAGCCCCGTAAATCACTCTTCCGCAAAATGCAGGATTGAGAAGATGCTTTAATTCATCCGGTCTATCATCCCAAGCCCTCATTGCTGACCGACTCCTTTCAGCATGTGCTTTAGCTTTTCAAAGTAATCTATGTGCCAGCCGACTTTTAGATTGTTTGAAAGAAGATGATATGTCCCATGCATGACATATCCAGCATTTACACCAGGACGAATCTTAATATCTTGGTCCATTACTCTGCGATACAAAGACTTTCCGGCCTTGGTTTTCTCTTGTTCTGTCGGATTGCCGTAGTCTTTTAGGTCTTCCTCCATGTCTGCGAAAGCATGTTCCCAAGCATCTTTCAATCGCCGTTCATATGTATCTAGTTCGTTGGCATATACCAGTCCCTGACGCAACCAGCTTGAACGTTGCATTGATGCTCTATAATAGTCTTGAATGGCAATGCGTAACGCTCTGCTGTTGTATTGTATGAGCCGAAGTTGTTCCAGAAAAACTCTGTCCTTCGGATCAAGTTTCGCTTCTTCCACGTCATCCAAATTCCAGAACTCAATAGGGAGATTATCATCGCCATATTGCCGCGTAATTTCGTAAACCTTTGCGTACAATTGGCGCTGAGTTGTGATAATTGGCTCTGTAGAGCATAATGCCTTTACACACTCTTGAAGCCACCACCCTTCAATGCGTTCAGTTGCCATTGAAACATGTTCTGGCTTACATGCAATCTTGATTTGCTTCTGAATTCTTTTCTCAACATCAACAATGTTACTGGCAGAGGAAACAATCCGTATACGTTTTACCAAACGAAGGAGGATTGAGTCATCAGTACTGTTGAATTTTAAATAGAACGATGAATTAGCATGGTTTTTTGAAGTATTTTTTGTCTGTTTCAGCTTCCTAAGAGCTTCATCATAGAATCCTTGTTGGATTAATTTGGCTGCTGAGTTTTCAGGTGCAGTTGCCGTTGTAATAATCACAAAATCCGTATGATCGAGAAGACTATAGTCGCTCGTTATCGCATCGAGCCAAACCTTCAAGGTTCGCCAAAGATCCGTCGATGAGTCTGTGAGTCTGGCAGGTGTTGTATGATGCTTTGCTTGAATGAGTTGGATTGGTGTACCCTCCCTATCAAATGCGATATCATCAAACTTCTCGAGGGAAATTTGATAATTCGGATCGTCGCTTTCCAACAATAGGTTCAAAGCAAAGCGCACCTGATATAGGTATCCCAACATTTGACCTGGTGCATTATGCACTGCCATAGAACTCCTCCATTAACTGACAACGGCACCTGTGAAAGGTATTTTTGTGTTTCCTTCTAATTTGACAGTGAGAGTTTTTATGTCAAGCAAAGTAAATCTCTTGCTTGCGTCTTCTTGGGCTTGTTGGGATATAAGCAAACGTTTTTCCCTCAACCAGAAACCCAAATCACAGGCGCGTGAATCATGTCAATCAGTTTCTGATACCCAGGTTTTAAGCCTATTCCGTTTGCGGACATGTCGCCGTATTCACGCATAGCAATAACCATGATTTCATTTCAACTGTTTTGAACAACTGAACCAGATAAATTAGAATTAAAAAACCTCGCTGTCCGCCAGCAGTTTCACTGCTTCGATAGCTGTTTCATAAGGCACATCTTCTTCCAGAATTCTTGCAGTAATGAGATTGTAGTCCTCCCGGTAGATCTGGTTATCAATCAAGAAATGAAGCAACTGCGGCACATTGACTCCCGGCTGCGCGGATGGGCAGATATTTGTCTGAGCCCTGACCGCGCGCACCTCCTTCACCAGCTCTTTGAAAGCTACACCCTGTGTGACGAGAGGTAGCAGCTTGTAGATATCGTATATATGCCGGGAGTGCTTCTTAACGCTGTCATTCAGGTAGTAGTCACAAATGGCGAACACTTTGTCAACAAGCGTTCGGTCGATTCCTTGCACCTTCATCACAAAAGGTTCAAGCAAGAAGCTTTCCATCGCTTCAGGAGCCTCCGTCTGCATCATGTCGCCAATGTAGCTATGAACTGGGAGCGTCACTGTCGGAAAGGAAACCTCTGCGAAGGATGTCTCCATCAAAACCGAAGAGAGTACGACCTCATCCGTGGCGCCAATGACTGATTTGAACTCCAGAATGTACCGATTATAGCTTCTGCGGCTTCTAGTCTCGCCAATATTGGGTATCTGTAGTCCAAGCTCTGCAGCGATTTCCTTGATAACTTCCTTTAGATTCTTCATCTGCCCCTGAGAAAGCCGGGTATCAATGGTGATGTCGATATCTTCGGAAAACCTCTTGATTGCACCAAAACATTTGGAAAGTGAAGTCCCGCCCTTGAATACAACGAAGGGCAGTCGTGCTGCAAGCCCTCTTAGGATCATCGTCACATAGTAATCTTTTTCTGCGACCACCGGAAGAATATGAAACCGCTCGCTCGCCAGATTTACGGCATTAGTGAATTCCTCTCTGTCTTCATGTAGAAATGCCATTCAACAAGCCCACCTCATACATATTTTTATAAATCCGTTCAGGATAGTACGGGAAGTACTGCTCCAAGCGGGCAAAGCTAACCTTCTTTTCTCGCATATACTCTGTCAGCCGGTCTGACAATTCCTGCCCTTCAAGTTCAGTTACGTCCGCGATATCCCGCATCAGGTCGAGAAACTGGAGTTCAAAGGCATTATCGTCGTTCACTGGTACATAAGGCCTACGAAGGATAACTCTGAGATTCGCAATCCTCGTTTCCCGGTAATCTGTTGTTGCCTTATTGGTATAGACTTCATAGGCAATTGGAACCTGCGATGTAATACCAAGTTGGTTTGCAAACATCAACCCGCCAAGATAACCACACTTTTCTCCGTCCTCCATCAGGTATTTCTGGCGGATAACATCATCTACAGAAATTGCTGAGCCAGAGCGGAAGATCGATTTTTTGGGCAAAAAATATATTCCAGTATCAAAACGCTTCAGAAGGCCATCCTCCGTGAGCTTTTTCAACTGCTGCCGGACAATCGCATCCTGCATATCCGGAACTTTGAGATCAGCGAGAAATATCGGCTCGTTCTCTTTGTATTGTTTTTTTAGAAACGCGTAAAGTCTTTCCTTCCGGGTCATATTGTTCGCCTCCCCCCGGTGCTACAAATCAGATAATTGCTTTCTCTGATTTGTAATTATACTCGGATCATGTTGGAGAATCAAGTCTTTTTCTCGCCCATATAAAAGAATACCGATACATTCATGGATCAGTTCACTAGTTATTTATAGGAAGTGCAATATTACATTGCCTCCTGAGCCCTGCGATAAATTTATCTGTAGTTTTAATCAAAACGGATACGAGCAAAAACATCGCTAATAATCGTATACCGGAAGCGCATCAATATCTGGAATGCTTTCATCGGCCGTATGCATATTTGAATCAAACCTCAGAACTCTTCTGAGTTCCTTTTCTTCTTCAAATGGGAGTTTATTCTCATGTGCAAAGTTCACCATCTTTTTAAACAGATCTTTCACCATATTATCGTCATTATGTGAATTATTAACAAATTTCTCCATGCATGTCTTCATTGCTGACCATCTACTATTCTCGGGGGGACGACTAATCTGTGTGTGATACTTCAGGTTCATATCAATAAAAGCATGCGTAGAGAAGCAAATAGCATCCGGATACTTCCATTGCCATAGAAGTTCAAGCATTTTAGTGGCTCCCTCTTCAAATAAAAACGATGACTGCGTAGGCTCTTCATGCAAAGCCCATAGCCCCCACTCCATATAGTTCTTAGCTTTAGCATGCGCTATTTGATAGTTTTCCCGCCCGTGTGCGTTTTCCGCATATTCGAATGCATTCTGTGCTTCCTCGAATTGATTTAGATTCCTATATATGATTCCCATTTGAATCCAATAATAGCTGAGGTGTTTACATGATTCCTTCAGTCGAATCAAAACATCAAGTGCATCGGATTCGCTCAAACCAGCGATGGATTTCAAAGAAGCAGCACGAGTAAGATGTTTAAATAGCTCATTATTGTAGGTCCGATCTCCCTCATATAAGCCTTTCGATACCATATAGGACAACTTGTATATGAATTGCCGTTTGCGCGGCAGAGGCAAGGATTCCAATACCACATCCTTGAAAAGGCGGGAACAACGCAGATACAACATGCCACTATTCTCAAAACAAAACTCGCCAAAATCTTCATTAAATCTCTGGTAGTTGAAGTGATTATTGCCAAGAGCATACGATATATCGGGTAATCGGCTAATCAACATTGGTGGAACTCCCATGGACGTTAAAAGCGTGATTGCCTGAAAGACAGGTAATTGTGGATTGTCTGCTTTTGAACTCAACCAATTATTGAAATAGGATGCAAATCTTGTACCATGGTGTGCGACATACAATACGTCGATAAAATCATTGATATCACGTATGTATTTGAGAATGGCAGATCGTTTATCTGCGAAGTTGAGTAGTTTTCCAAGCTGAGTCTTTTCATATAGTTTGCTATAAATGCTGTTGCTAAGTTCATAATCAATCTTCTCGCTAATTCTACATATGAGCAGCGGTGCCGAGTTGAATACATAGCTGTCTGATTCTCGTGTCGTATCATTTGATGTGACAATTACAATTAGTCTCTGCAATTTTTCTTGTTGTTTTTCTATCATATCGACCAGTGGTCTGTATAAGCCAGAAGAGTTTTCAAAACAGATAAGAATGGAATCATCATTTTTCAACGTACCCAAATATTGTTCCACTGCGGATAAAATCTGGATATCAGTTTTTACACAGTAAAAGGCTTTGAACATGTGCTTAACACCAAGTGACAGAATTCGTTTCGCAAAGCAAGTCTTACCTACATATGGTTTTCCTTTGATTTCGATATATCCATAGCGATTCTGACTGAAAAAACCCTCAACATCTCTTTGTTCTTCTGTATGGATAATGTCTACAGAATAATGAAAATCTTTAGGTTCGGAAGGTCTTCCATGGTATAACTCCCAATCCTCTCGCTGCGATTGGGCATCGATTATTTGCTGGTTCCAAAATGATACTCCTTGACAACAGAGGCGTTGTAGCGCATCTTTGGGTTCTGAAATATCGCTTTTTAAGAATTCCAAAAACTGATTTGTACTCCACGAAATATGATGAAAATTCGGTTTAGTTTTAATCGCGTCCGATATAGGTGTTTTAAGAGGACCTGGGGATATGAAAAAAAAGTGATAATCAGAATCGTCACACCCGTACTTGAAAACTGTTTGAAGTGCTTTTTCTACATCTCTTTCTTGAAACTGAGATCCAACGACAATCAGGTCCCGGCATACATAAAGATCAGAGAACTTTCTCATCATCCAGTTATCATTATCACTGAATTTCCGATACTCATCATCATCAAATACATATGTGTCTGGGTCTCCAACGTCTCCGTGCAGCTTTACCAACACAGTTTGGCCGAATACTTCCTTATAGCGGTCTGAGGTAAGCTTCCAACAGGTTAAAGGCTTTTTTTGTCTACGGTAAATCTCTTCAACCAAATCGTCAATGTTCAGGCTGAAAATAAACTGCCAATCATAATCCGCCAAATATGAGTAGGGTTCCGCATCTCCATATGTACATCCTGAGAAGCACTCTAGGAAGAAATCATTGCGCTTCTCAACTAGATTATTCTCACGAATAAGTTCGCATAAATTTTTCAGCTTTTTTATGTCGCAATATAACTCGGCTTCTTTCATTACATTTTCAGGTAACAATGCACTATTTGGAAGAATTACATGCTCATACAGTTTTTTGCATAGTTCTCCTCCAAGCATTAAGTTTTCACCATTTTTAGCTTTAGCAGAAAGAGAGAATCCTGCGCCTAACAGCAGTACCGGCGAACGCGTTTCTAAACAACGTTTTAGTAGTTCGATTGACTGTTCCATAAACAATTCCTCTTCATAGTGTTTTTTCTTAGATTCTTCTAACGTGCTAGAATCATTAATCGTGAGATTTCTATTGAGTACTTGTCCAACAATCATAAAGATAGCCGGGTTTTGTATACATAAACCGGAAACTCTTTTTACGTTTCCAGTGTTCTAACTTAACTATATAGATCAATCAGTCATGGGCTAAAACTCAATATATAGTATAGCATGATATGGGTCAATAAACAGTGGTCATGCGCGCCATATAATCACATTATCGTATTCAAACAGTACTATTTGGTCACGTTCTTTACTTGGAAACAAAAACATGATTGCTACGGAATACGGCGGATATGGCAATGCTCCCATGACACGCTTCTCCATACCAAAGCGAATATGTTTAACACTGATTAATTGATTAAACAGGCCTTATACAGTATGGCTTGTTCAAAAAAGCTATTCGTCTTCTTTACAGCAAAACGAAGATTTCTGTTCTAAATACGTTTTCCCATGCGCGAGCTTTTCTTGTTAAACGGCGAAGCCACTATTACCAGTAGTTCACATCGAAGGCAACTGCGTGATTAGGCAAAACCTCACTAATTTCATGGTTATAACGATGTGTGATTTCACCTACATCATATGATAGTTCGCAAAGAAGATATTGTAAGAGTTCTCTTGTTTTCCTGCTTAATTCCCAAATATCATGCATAGGCAGCCTCTTCTTGGCAGGATCATCCATGTTTTCTGTATCCGATGCGCCAATTCCCAGAAAATGAGACTTATCATTATGGGCAATAAACGCATTGCGTCTTGCTTTCACTGCTTTCACAACAGTTTTCACCTGCTTTATTTCTCGTCTGCTCCTTACAAGGTACTCAAGGGTTTCCTCCGGATGATTGAAAAGGCAACTATGTTTTTTGCATTTTTCGATTAATGTTGGAATGGTTTCGGAGTCCTTGTTCTCTTCATACATACGAGCCATTGTCATTAACAACGAGTCATAACACGCAGAGCACACTAGACGAAAATACACGCTACAATCCTTTTTCTCCTGAATCAATGCTTCCTCTGCCTTTTCGGAATCATGGAATACGCTAATCATGTCTGCCAGATAAACGTACTGTCCATAGAACGCTTTTACTTCATGTAACAATTCTTTTCGTTCCATTGTGTTTCTCTCCTCTTATATGGATAACTAAACCCCTATAACCTCGTCACAAAAAATGCTGACACTCTTAACATCATCCTATTCAAAGTGCTTTGAATTATAAGTAGCGGTGCAGAAGGATTATTATCTCCATATCGTCCCGGCCCACTGAAAAGATCGATATAACCCATCCTACAATTCCACTTTTTGATTACTCTGGACCACGCAGTAAAATAACTAGAAACTATTTTCGCTTTGATTGCAGACTGTTCTGTCTGATCGCGAAAGAATGAGCTGTTTTCTGGCATCGTTAGATATCCTCCACAGTTTATCTCTCAGCAACGGATTCGCAAAAACATGTTCTCCGAACAAGGATTATTTAGAAATGCCATGATTCACTCCGTTTTGAGTGCTCAAAGAACTATGGTGTATTTCATCAACCGTTAATCTTAGCACTCGAAAACCGCATTCATCACCATCGGATTTAGAATTGTTAAAAAGCAATGAATGTGCATCATTTGCTGAAAAAACACGTGCATACTTATGGAAGTTCGGCAGATAAACCGCTAATGTGTTTTTCTTGTAATCGTATGGCTGGTTCTGAGGGTCAAATGCCTGTTTGAAGTTAATATTTGGGATTGCGATTCTCATTTCAGATTGCCACTCATATTCTGGCAATTTCCAAAATAAATCTTCAGATGTCTCAGGTTGATCAAAGAACAACTCATTCTTTTGGTGTCTATGATAATTAATTCCTTTGCAGAAGAAAGGCTCATTTGGATTGAAATGCCCATAAAACCGCTCTGATGTAAGATTCTCTTGATTATGTTTCACAGCATCAGGAATAGCATATCTTAGATCTTCAACGAACGAGATCGGATCAGTAATAAAGAGAAAACTTGTTCCCTTTTCTGGATACCCCATAGCTTTTCTATACTTATCAAGATTAAATCTCATACATCTTGTCTTTGATCCATCGTCCTCAGCGGCAAGAATAGTTGGAACATCAAACGAATACAGGCAGAGTACAGGCATTATAATAGTTGGCTCAAACCGTAATAGACATGAGTTATCAGTTTTGTTCACGGTTATTAAAAGGTTATCCCCCATTGGTTCCCCTTTAATATCAGTCATCTTAAAGATTCGTGGATCATCCATCGTGGTATGAGCAAAGATACACTCGAAGAAGTCTCCAGTAGGATTCGTTTTATCCTTAAATGCATAATCAATCCAGTTAGCTGCACACCCAAATTGAAGCGTCTTCGTCTCGTACCATTCCTGAATTCTTTTTTGGGAACTAACTCTCATTAGAATACTAGTTCGAGTTTCACTGTATGTCTTTCCCATGGCCAACCCCTACAATCATCTTCATATTCTTAAAACGCCGATTATTCGCTTTAGATTGGATTCGTAACAATTCTCAGCTTGTCGTTGCAATTCAAACCAACTCGCTCTTATCCAGGCAGATCCCCCAAAAGCTTAAATATTCGATAGCGATCTCTGAGTGGCAAGCCTAATAAACGCATCTGGTGTGACACCGTTTTCTTCAAATGTTCTCTCGGCTCTTGTGCGCCATTCAGAGTCGCCAGGGACTTGGAAATTGCTTCGTACTGTACGCAAAGAATCGATAGCCCTCGTTGCCCATTCGCAAAAACGATCCCGATTGAGATAGAAGATATTTTCCGCAAATACTCGTGCTTCTTCCGATATGGAATCTGCATTAGATACGAATACTGTGATTATTCTGGCATCTTTATGTAGCGTTTTAACATTCTTTCGTATCCACGTCTCGTGCTGAGCAGCTTGTCTAACGTCCTCAACAGGGATGGGCTTGGTAGTCGACTCATAGATCTTATCCTCAGCTACGATGCAAAGATGGTCATTGACAATCCAGTAGGGGTCTGGTGCAGCATTCTCCATCGAATTGTAAGCATCAAACCCAAGCATTTCTCCCAGTTTAAAATGAGCAGCTTCAAAAGTTTTGCCGTCAGAAAGCAACCCCTCTAGAACCTCTTTCACACGAACCTCGAAAGAATTGTTTTTGCTCTTGATTCTCTGGATGCTATCTTCAAGGCGCTCAACATTATCATAGAAACCGTTATTAGAACAGACTTCTGCTTCTTCGGAAGAAATACTGTTTATCAGATCTGATAGCCAAAGGATTCCTCCTTTGTTGTTCTTAATTGCCTCCTCAAAGAACTGCTTTGCTTTTTGCTTATTCCCAAGCTCTAATGAAATAGATCCGCAAACATATTGCCAGTAACATTTATAGCCCTGCAACGAAGGAGCATTAAGCATTTCTATGATTTGCAATGCCTTTTCCAACGCATGCTGATAATCCTTATTCCATAAATCATACTGTACTTCAACTTCAGATTGAGCAGAATCCAGCAACTTTTGCATGATAGCCTGATGGCTTATATCCGGGTTTTCTGCGACATATTGGTTCCTCAAATCCACAAGATATGACTCTGCTTCTGCCCATTCTTCGCCACGTGCAAAGAAAATCTGCACGTTCTCCAAAATATCCTCTACAGTTTTAAAACTGGTAGAGTTCTCAATCCCGAAAGCTATTTCAGCCCGCAGTTCAGGATGATATTGAGATAGTACTTTGGGAGAAGTAAACTCGTTCAGAATACTATCACCCAGTATGCATACTGCAGAATAGTCACTAGCGTTTCGGGTGCATCTGCCAGCTGCCTGCACGATTCTTGTCTTAATACGCTCGGAAAAGAGTAAAGAGGCTGCCATTTTCCCAACAAAAAACCTCTCTTGCAAATGTGTAACTCGCGGGAGATTACAGATGAACAACATTCTGCTTTCATCATCGGGAAAATCTACGCCATCGAAACGATTGGCCATTATTACTGCTGCATTCTGAGACTCGCAATAGTCATGCTTGGAAGTGATAAGATCATTCGCTTTAAATACTCGAATTCCATTTACTGCGTTAGTTAGAATTGCTGATATCTCATTAGATTCGCGATCATTTGGCACAATGACCACACTATGCTTTGCTGCTTGGTGCAGTTTAATAAGTATATCATTATGCAAATCAGAGGGAAGAGATAGATCGGGAAAAATGAAAAGGCGACGTCCTAATCCTTTCTTATCCCAATCTCCTACAATCGGCAAGCGCTTAATCTTTCGGCATCCGGTTACACGTTCCAACTCGCCGCTGTTGCCAAGCGTTGCAGACATAAAGATTCTTTGTTTCGTTTGCCGGAACACCGGGTGAGTTTCCGTAGGAGATATGTACGGACGAATCAAGATCGAGGACCAGCTTACAAAGATTTGACAATCCGCCAAATGATCAGCAATCCGCCCCCAGGCATATTTAAGATTATTGTCTTTGGTTCCGGCTTGGAGGATGTCATATAGTCCTTTGATCTTTCCCACTATTTTGGGGCGGGGGAGCATATCAATCCAATTCATTACGTCGCTAGTGTACGGATCACTCTGTTTTAACCGCGAGACGCCCGATCCTCCAATGATATCCGAAAGATACTCGACTACTTGGGCAAATAAAACTGGGTGCTTCTGCCTGCTGATCTCCAGAGACCAATTATCAACGATATATTCTTCAGAAGAATGCACATCATCGAATATAAGTATTTCTGGATCATTGAAGAAACTATTTGCAACAAAGAAAGAGCTATATGTAGTAATTCCGATAGCCTCGTTCAACAAGTATTTTGTCTTACTTTGGACGTCATAGTTGGCTTGCTTACCAATAAACGGAATTGCGATTATACCGTATTGTTCGCGAGCTTGCTGACAGACCTGCGAAACCAACTGGTTCGTAGGGCACAGGAATAGACACTTGCGCTTGTACTTTCTTCGATGAAACTCGCCAATCAAGAGGCCGACCAAAGTCTTACCGCTCCCAGTTGGAAGCTCAATCGCAACATTTTTATCAACAATGTTGTTTTCGCTGATTGTTTGCAAATAGTTATCCAGCATCTGAGACTGGTAATCCAGAATACCTTTGATCGTTTTCAGCTTGTTATCTTGGAACATCTCTTGCGGTGTTTGAAAATCGCTATTCTCAATCTTTTTGGTTTTAAACGCCATATAGTACCTCCCACAGAAAGCAGATCTTGCGGATTGTCCCAATTTGATTCCTGTTTTCGAGCTTTTTGATTCTTCTGTCTGGTTTGAAGGATAAAGCAACCTTCAACGAACCGTTTGAGGGCAAAACAAGAGGTGAATCATCCTCTGCGTCTTTTTTTCAGATTATCATTATATCACCTAGCTTTGTGCATTTCCATGTCTTAGCGTTGTCGGGCTGCTTTAGAAAACGGGAATTGCATGTCATTTGAAGCGCCGATGAGAATTGTCATAGGAATCGACAAAAGGATGGCAAGCGCAGCGGCGAAGGTCCTCTTTGAGCCCGCCCTTCCGCGGCGTCGTGCCGACGAGGATGAGGATCCCCTCTCAGTGGGCTTTTTGCTTCCCGACATGCTGGCAGCATTTCGCACTGCTGCATTCTCTAAAGCTCTGCCGTTCGCATGATACGCATATGAAACTATACCCCTCTAAAAATATAAGGCCCAAAAAGATGGCGTTTTGTGACATGTATTGACGGAATTTTCAATGAAAATTTTCATGCGCCCCGTTTAGGCATCCAATCATCTGTTTTACGGGATATTTTGCTGCCTCTTCGGTGTCTTACCGCTGAGGAGTCGAATTACAATTTTTTCGAACGGTTTCCTTCTCTAGATACCGAACGGACTCGGTTCCGTTCTTGAACCGAATGAGCAGGCGCTCCTTGTCCAGCACCCTGATACTGCCGATAAGCTGCATGGTTCAGTTATCATCGAATTCTTCGATCATCCCGCTTTCCTGTGACAGCGCCGTATTGATTCCCTCCATGCGAGTTCAAGGGTGACCTATAGCTGCCGGCCTGTCTCCTGTTCTACCCTGATCCTCATCTTTCCCCGTTAACACAACCGTTCCCCATACTCCGCTTTATATTATATAATTTCTTGAGAAGGCCATTTCGGGACACCTTTCGACAAAAAATTCTCTTTTTCAGAAAATGGTGCTTGTTATCCCTCAATATTGCGATTGTTTTAGTTTCCCTTTCCTAATCCCAGTTTTTCCTCATTCACACAGTCTGTACGGACTCTGTTCCATCCCTGAACCGGATGAGCAGGCGTTCTTTGTTCAGCACCTTGATATTGCTAATGAGCTGCCTTGTCCGGATATCGTCGTATTCCTCAATCATGCCGCTGTCCTGCGAGAGCGCCTCGTCGATTTTATCCATGCGGGGATCGAAGGCAGCGCTGCCCTGCTGGGCCGTCTCCAGCTCCGACCTGATCCCGAGCAGCCGTATCTTTTCCTCGTTGATGTGACCGATCTCCTCATCGTAATCCTCGAACCTGGCTCCTTCCGCAGTTGCGAGACCGATCAGCTCGATCTGCCGCTCCTGCAGCGTTCGGATCCGGCTCTCCACGGCGGGAAGCGTCATCTCCGATTCGGCTGCAGCCAGCACCGTGTAAATGCTCTGTTTCAGCGCATCCTTCGCTCTCTGCCGGTCAAGCTGGCTGTTCATGGCCACGACGACGGCGGCATGGATCTCCTCCTCCCGTAAGGTTGGGGAGTGCTTGCAGATGCGCGTCCCATTCTCCATTCGGTTCAAGCAGCGCCAAACATGGTACTTCTCACCTCTCGGCATATAGGTCTGTCGGCGGTAGGGGCTGCCGCATTCGCCGCAAACCAACAGCTCGCTGAGGGCGTATTTTCCGCTGTACTTGCCCAGCTCAGTTTTGGCTTTGGCGGACGTCTTTTTCTTGCTGGCGCGCCGCGCGATCTCCTCCTGCACCTTCTGGAAAGCCGTGCGGTCGATGATGGCCGGATGGCAGTTGTGCACATAGTATTTGGGAAGCTGCCCCTCGTTCTTCATGCTTTTGCGGGTGAAGATGTCCTGTACATACGTCTTCTGCAGGAGGGCGTCGCCGATGTATTTCTCGTTCCGGAGCATATGCTGCACCGTGCTGTCTGACCATTTTTCACAACCGCGCACGGTCCGGATACCGTCCGCTTCCAGATCCCTGCAGATCTTGCGGACGCTGTCGCCCATAAGGTAGCGGGCGAAGATGCGCCGCACGACAGCGGCCTGCTCCTCGTCGATCTCCGGCTGCCCGTCAGGCCCTCTTTTATATCCGAGGAAGCTGTCGTAGTGGTAGTAGACCTTCCCATTTTCATAGTTTCTGCGATGCCCCCAGCTGACGTTCTTGCTGAGGGATTCGCTTTCCGCCTGAGCCTGGGAGAAGAAGAACGTCAGGATCATCTCGTTGTCCATATAGAGGGTGTTCGCGTTCTCTTTCTCGAAGAACACGCCGACGCCGAGCCGTCTGAGCTTGCGGACGGTTTGGATACCCTCCAACGTATTGCGGGCGAAGCGAGTGGTGGATTTCGTGATGACCAGGTCTATTTTTCCCTTTTCGCAATCTTCCACCATCTTTAGGAACTCCTTGCGTTTCTTCATGGAGGTTCCCGTGGTGCCTTCATCCGCATACATGCGAACCATCGTCCAGTCAGGGTTTTCCGCGATTTTTGCGGTATAGTATTCGATCTGTGCCCTGTAACTGGTCAGTTGTTCGTCACTGTCTGTGGAGACACGGCAGTATGGCGCCACCCGCAGATGCTGTTTGCGGATATCCCTCTGCGTATACTGGGGATCAGCAGGAATGACGGTGACCTTTTTCGCCGATGGCGTGCGGACGTTCATTGCGTTTCCTCCTTGCTTTCCACGGATCGTCCGTTGATCAGCTGCATGGTGACAGTGCTTCCAGGCCCTATTCGGATGGCCCGCACCACGTTGTCCATCAGCTCCTGCTTCAGCTGATCCGTCAGTTCCCGAGAGTTAACCATCTCACGAAGGTTTTTCGTTTTGCTCTGAAGTGCGTGATCGGGAAGCTGCCGGTATTTCTCGGCGGCCACCGCGAAGATCAGTGTCTTCATGTATTCGACGCTTTCCGCGCCGCGGTTGAAGGCTGCGACCAGCTCGTTTTCCAGCCGCATGACGTCGGATGAGGTCGGCACCGTGGGGGCGTCGCAGTCCGCCAGCAGCTCCGGCGCCTGGGCGATCATGCGGAAGCAGTCGTCCACTCTTTCACAGAGTATACTGTCCGCGAACCGCGCGACACACTGGCAGTCCGGGTTCCGGCATTTCCATCTCGCAGCGCCGTTGCCGACAGACAGGCGCGTCATCCCGGCCCCGCAGACGCCGCAGACGAGTTTATCTTTGATGGACACGATCTTTGCAGGGCAGGGAGCGTACAGGTTTTTGCTCTCCTTTAACCGCTGGGCGGCAAGGAAATCCTCGTCGCGGATGATGCGGGGATAATCTCCCTCGCCCAGGTATTTCCGGTTATCAAGGATCCGCTTCACCATATTCTTGTTCCAGCAGGGCTTGTCTCTGTGATAAGGAACGCCCTGCTCCGTCATGATATCGGCAATGCGTTTGAGAGAATGTCCGGACAGGTATAAGGAGTATATCTGCTTCACCGCTTCGGCCTCCATCCTCTCACAGCCGAGAATCCCCTGCTCCATCTGGTAGCCGAAGGGCATCCTTCGCTCCCAAGCCATCTACATCACCTCCGCAGTCAGCGTTTCTTCCACTTCAAGCCCATTTTGCAGCCGGATTCGGATGCTACCGTCTTCGGTCAGGAACAAGCAGTCGATCAGCACAGTGAAGATGAGCGGTTCCAGTTCTTCCATCTGACCGTCATCGCTTTCCAGATACTCCAGCATTTCCTCAGTTCTTCGGATCTGCTCGTCCTCGCTGGTCTTTTCCATGATCCCGCGGCGCAGCCTACGGAGTTCCCTTGCCCTGGCGTTGAGTTCGTCTATCTGAGATAAATAAAGATCAGAATCCATATACCCTTTCGACTTCAGCCGAGTGAGTACAAGATTCTGATCTGTAAGTTTTGCGATCTCTGCGTCGATTTCTCCGATCCTCTGATTGGCCCTGAGTTCTCGCTCCTGCAGCTCTCTGAGCTGCGACAGGACAGGCCGGAGGATCGTATCCCTGCCGTTCCAGATTTTCTGATAGAATTTTCCAACAGCCTCCCGAATCAGCTTCTCCGGCCTCCCCTTGGTCGGACACATAGCTTTTCCTTGCTTGTGTCGCCCGCACACCCAGTAGATCTGAGTTCCGACGTTTTTCCTGCGGCAGGAGCTTCCACATTCCGCACAGAAGATTCGTTTGCTGAACATGGTCTCTGAAAACGGCACCTTTGGGAATGCGTCCTGCTTTTTGGCGATCAACTGCTGCGCCTTCTCGAATTCCTCTTTGCAAATGATTGCGGGACAGCAGCCCTCAGCATAGTATTTTGGCTTCTGCCCTCTGTTCCTCTCCTTGCGGTATGGCAGGACATCGGTCTTGAAGGTCTTGTGCCAGACCTGATTTCCTGTGTAAGTGAGGTTCGTGAGGATGTAATTAACCGTGTCAACATGCCACACGTCGCCCCTTCCAGTGCTGCTGATATGGCGATCATTGCTTCGGACAATACCGCGCGCATTGAGCTCGTTTGCGATATCCAGCTTTCCCCTCCCCTTCAGGAACTCCCGGAAGATATACCGCACGATCTTCGCTTCCTCCGGGACGATGTGCAGCTCCCGCTCCTCCAGCCGGTATCCGTAGGGGGCCTTGGCCGGTACGAAGATCCCCTTCTCCATCTGGATGCGGTAGCTCACGCGCATATTCTGGGAGTGGCTGGTGGTTTCCATCTGCGCGAAGGCTCCGTAGATGTCCGCCGTCTGCTCCGAGGTGATCTTCCCTGTGTCGATGTTCTCCTTCTCGAAGTAGATCGTGACGCCCAGCCTGAGCAGTTCCCGCATATGGAGGATGTAATCCTCCTGATTGCGGGCGAAGCGGGAAATGGATTTCACAAGGATGCGGTCGATCTTTCCATCGCGGCAGTCCGCGATCATGCGTTTGAATTCCTCGCGATGGTTGACCTCCATGCCCGTCAGTCCTTCGTCAGCGTAGACATCGACCAGTTCCCAGCCCTCATGGGAGGAAATGTACCTTGTATAGTGATCAACCTGGGCGATGTAGGAATTGAGCTGGTCTTCTGAATCGCTGCTCACGCGGGCATAGGCGGCTACCCGGAGCTTTGCCGGGCTCACGTCTCTGGGCTTGATGACGGTCACATAGGAGCCCTGGACTATGTTCTTGATCTTGGACATAGAATTTTTGCCCTCCTTCAGCGACACACAATAGCAGGACGCTCCCTTTAAAGCTATCACCAAACCCAACGAAGAATGATCGCGGTGGTTGTTGGAATTGTGCGTAATACGGCTGACCTCAATCTATAAGAGCCGCCATTTATGTCTGACTTTAGTATTCCATTCTTGTAAAATCACCTTGACTTTATTATGTTTCGGAGGCCGACTGATGGACTTTTACAGAAAAGAGTCATTCGAATACAGAAGTAGAATTCATATACTCTTGGCAAGGGCAATTGCTCCCCGTTCAGTTCACATCTGGAAAGGACGAATCTTTGAAATCGCTCCATTAGTTATTTGAAATTGCGAAGAACCGCTTGCCATTCGTCTCTACGACCAGCCGGTTTCCATCACAGAAACCAGAACACCCTCCTCAGCCGACAATCCCGGACGTACATATCGCTTATTATATCTTCCCTTGTGTTGCACCGGAAGGATCCCGAAGTATATGAAGCTGGCAAATCGTGCTGAAGTCGGGCTTGACTTTTGGATACTCCGCCTCTATACTTTAGATTATTCCGCATTATTACTTTGGATTATTTCCAGGAGGACGTAAAATGATTACCCGAACCGCACAGGACGCCCTGCTTCGCCTTGCCTCTCAATTCCCCGTTATCGGAGTAACTGGCCCAAGGCAAAGCGGAAAATCGACTCTCACTAAGGCGACATTTCCGGACAAGCGGTATATCAGTTTTGACGATAAGTCCATGCGTGAGCTGGCGCAGTCCAATCCTTCAGATTTTGTTTCTGCTTTTCCCAACGGAGCCATCATAGATGAAGCGCAGAAGGTTCCTGAGATATTCGATGCGGTCAAAATGCACGTTGACAGCACCGATTATCAGCCAGGAAAATTCATTCTCACTGGATCCAGCCAATTACGGCTCAAAACCAATATGACAGACAGCATGGCCGGAAGAGCAGCTTTTCTGAAACTGCTTCCGTTTTCTGTGAAAGAGCTACGAGAGGCGGAATTGCTTCCCACCGACCCATACTCTCTCATTTATAGTGGGCAGTATCCTCCGCTTTATGATCGGCAAAAGCACTTCATTGCGGAGGATTGGTTTGAGAGTTATATCGACACATACCTTGATCTGGACGTCCGGGATCAGATCAACCCCAGCAATCTTGCTACCTTCAAGCGTTTTATTCAGGTTTGTGCTGTTCACAGCGGGCAACTGCTTTCCATGGACAGCATCGCCAGAGACGTCGGTGTTTCTGCGCCGACGATCAAGAATTGGCTTTCAATTTTGGAGGCTTCGTTTATCATCCACTTTCTGGAGCCGGACACAAACAACCTAGGAAAAAGCATTGTGAAGACGCCGAAGCTCTATTTTGTGGATTCAGGACTGCTCTGTCATTTACTGCGTTTGGACTCCAAAGAAGAGCTGCTCCTTAGCAGCCACAAAGGTGCAGTTGTGGAGACATTTGCGGTGGCTGAGCTGTTGAAGCACCGAATGAATCTGGGAAAAAAGCCAAATCTGACCTTCTACAGAGACGTCAAGGGCTTTGAGGTCGATACCATTGCGGATTGGAAACACACCTTCGCTGTTGAAATCAAGAGTGCAAGTGCTCCGGAATCCAAACTCTCCGAAAACACCCGCAAATATCTAAGGCTGAGAAATGACGCCAATGCCAGAAGCGCTGTTTTTTATCTCGGCGATCTGAGCATGAGCATAAACGGAACAGACTATGTCGGTTGGAGGGACTGGGGTGGATTTCTGTCCTAAGAGAGACGACTGTTGTCTCAACACGATATTATGGTCGGCTTGAGTCTGCGTTGCAGTTCCTTCTGCACCTGTTTTGCCTCCTCTTTACTCAGCAGTTTTTGCACTACCAATCTCGCCAGCATCTGTTCTGCGGCTACAAAAGTCAGGCTATCCGCCAGTTCGGCATTAATCATCCGCATCCTCCTCAATCGTGACCCACGCTGATGCTGATCGCCCGATCCACTTCCCGCATGGTTTCCGGCTGAAGTGCGCTGATATAATCCAGCAATCTGCTCTTGTCCAGAGTTCTCAACTGCTCCAGCATAATTATGGATTCCGGGAACATCCCTGGCACCTCTCCGACCTGAACGTGCGTCGGTAGTCTGGCTTTCGTCCGTCTGCTGGTGATCGCGGCGGCAATCACGGTGGGACTGTGTTTGTTGCCCACATTGTTCTGGACGATCAGAACGGGCCGGACGCCGTCCTGTTCAGAGCCGACAGCCGGCCGCAGATCAGCATGGTAGATATCGCCTCGCCGGATTTGTCTTTTCAATGTCAAAATCCTCCATATATGAAACAGGAGCCGCTCTAATGAGTATGGAGCGGCTCCTGACCGTTTCTGAGTTACTATTATCACTTGCCTGCATTCGACACTACTTCCCCAGGCGTGGGCGACGGGCTAAACCGCGGCTGGCGCCGCGCTCCGGGGATTTCACCCCTCCGAGGATCTCTCCGAGCTGCCCCCATTGTGTGAACTGTGGCTGGGCAGGGGTACCATTGTAGGCGAGTGAGGTCGTGGCGAAACGGCCTGCCAGAGCCGCTTTTGGATGGATGGACCCGCTGGGCACCTTCGTTGGCCGTCATTGACGAAAGAGGCAGAGGGGGAGGTAGTTGCTCTCCCATAGTCCTTCCGCAGGTGGTCTTGGCGCATCCTCCGCATCGCTTGTCCCGTTTATGGGCTCACTCGCTGATGTTATTTAGCCGCCGGATATACAGTTGTCAAAGAGCCGTGGAGGAGGGCAAATAAAAACCCCCTCACTCTCTATGCCGACGAGCAAGGGGGTTCACAAGTAGAAATTTAGCTTTCCATAAGTTTTTTTATTCTGGCAAGAATTCGCTGGAGTCTCCAACTGATGCCCTGTTGGGTAAGTCCGAACTGATTTGCCAGCGTTTTCTCTGTGATTTCCTCAAAGAAAACCGCGTGAATCAATGCGTATTCTTCCGGCTTCAGCAGTGTCAAAGCCCTGCAGAGTCTGTTGATCTCATCGTTATATACGACCGCCTCCTCCGGAGAAGGGTCCTCGGAAAAGAAATCCATTTTCTCATCGTCCAGAAGCCTGTCCAGGGAATCTTCCCGTGTTGGGGTAAACTCCGCTTTCTTCGCGTCGGGATCATGCCGGAATACGCCGCGTTTGATGTCAACTTCCAAATATCGCATCTTCCGATCACTCTGCTTGAGGATTTCGGTGATTTCAGGTGTAATCTCCACTTCAGGGTACAGTTTCTCATAGTCAGGATTGTACTTGTCCCGTTTTGCCATTGCGTTTACCTCCGTTTCGGAAATTTGGGGTTGACCAAATCTCAGAAACGGGTGGTGCTCTGGCTCGAAAGGAAAGCAAGTGATTGTGGATCCTGCGTTTTCTCCGCTGCAGGCCAGCTTTTTCCCTCTCTGCAACAAAGAAACACACTTCCCGATGTATCCTCAGCTTAAGCTGGAATGCAAATGGGAAGTGTGTTCGTAGGAGAAATGCTTCAGGAGTCTTTCTTTTCCTGTTGTTTGGCTTATACAGCGGCCAGTCTGGTTTGGGAAACTGTTTTATCCCCTGAAAAGCCAATTACCGCATGATCGATTTCAATTTGCCCACTCCTATGCAAAAGGGGGATCACCAGGGGTCGACCGCTGACAAGAGTCCTTCCCTTCCATAGTTTATTGGGCAGTCCTTTTATGGACACGGTTCTACATTTTTTCTGTTTTCATTCCATCAGTCCATATTTCACCTTGATGCGGTCCAGCTTTTCCAGCATGGGTTCGGCGGCGAGCCAGAGGAACAGCACCGTGGCCGTGGCGTGGACCAGGTCCACGGGAATGCCGGATACGTAGTAAGTGAGAAGGAGCTTCCAGTTCAGTGTGTGGGCGTACATGAGGGCGGCGGCTGGGTTCATGATGCCGCCGTAGATCACCACTGTGGCGATGGCCCCGAAAATGCAGAGGGAGATCTTCGTCCGCCGCAGGAGGCCTTTGCGGAAGAGAACTCCGGCCAGGAACCCGATGATCCCCGCAGAGAACATCTGG
>JBGUVT010000011.1:0-13438 GCA_045220485.1 Anaerovoracaceae bacterium
TACTTCGCAGGATAGCGTCCAACAAACTTGAGTGTTTCACAAACAGCTTCAAGGTCGGCGAGCATCTTCTGACCTTCAGGAGATTTATCATCACCATCACATTCTGTATAGAAATAATATCCCCATTCCTCAGTTCTGAGCGGTCTTGTATGGAGGAAACGAATATTGAAGCCGTTGCTGCTGATGGCGTTGATAGCCTTAACAAGCGAACCCTGAACGTTCTTGACTGTAAAGATCATCATGAAACGGGAACCGTCTTCACAGGCAGACTCATTTTCATCTCTGGCAAGAACTGCATAACGGACGATCTCTTCTCCGGAATTCCACTTAAACACTTTTATTATGCTAAGATCACCCTGGTAGAACAGATCCATTGTGTGATTGACTTTACCGCTTCTGCTGCGCTCAAAAGGAAGTACGCATGCATCACATTCACCGGATACAACTGCCTCATAAGTCTTATCATAATTTGCATAGTCGATATGAGAAGCATCCGGCGTAATAAAGCAAGCTGCTTTATAATCCTCAGGATCCATACCTGCGCAATATGCAATACGGTTTAAATTCTGTAAATTAGTTCCCACAGTAGTCACTCCTTTGTTTTTTAATTGTCGTTACAGACATCAATATAGTCTTATATTTTGATTAATGCAAGTGATTATGCATTTTGATACAGATATTTTCAGAAGAACAGGGGAGATCAATCCATGTTGTCGATCTCTTTTGCGCCAAGGCTGGAATCGCCATCCCAATATCCATGCTTGCGCAGTATTTGTCTGGACCAGCCTTTAAGACTGCGTTCAACGAAGTATACGGCAATAGTGCCTACTACGGCAGCTTCATAGAAACCTGTACCTATAGCCAGGCCGATACATGCGGATGTCCATAATCCGGCTGCAGTAGTGAGGCCTTTTACATGTCCCCGGTTTACCATTATGGTTCCTGCTCCGAGAAAACCTATACCGGATACGACCTGAGCGCCGATCCGGGATGCATCTCCGCTGAAATGAGTTGCTGCGAATATACCTGTGCTCATGGCAATCATTGCACCGAAACATACCAGTATATGTGTTCTCAGACCGGCGGCTGAACCTTGTGCATTCCTCTCAAATCCAATCAGTCCGGCACACAGAAGGGCAAGAACAGTACGTATTATCATTGTTAGCAGGTTTGGCTCAAGCAGCCATGGAAATCTGTCGACCAGCATTACAGCACCTCCTTTTTCTTATTTTGACCAGTATTATACACCTATTTACAGCATAAAGTAAAAGTCCCGGATGAATCCGGGACTTTTTCATTTTTCAAATTGCTTTGAGCAACAAAGTTTTTAGCCCTGTGTGAGGCTGATAACGCTCTGGATCTGTCCCCAGACGATCAGGATCATGAAGAGAGGTCCAAGCCACTTGATGCAGAAGTTGAAGAAGCCTTTGGACTTGAATGCCGAGCTTGATTCTACTTCGTCATCGATGTAGTGAGGAACTATCCAGCCGATGAGAATAGCCATGATGAGACCTGTTGCAGGCATCAGGATACCTTCAGCTACAGCATCCCATACATCGAGTACATCCGGAATTCCGAAGAGGTGGAACCACTGCATTGTTGTTCTTTCACCAAGTCCGTCGAGAGCTGTCATCAAGTTACCGATGAGTGCCCATGCTGCCATTACCATTGTAACTCCGAATCTGTTAGCGGACTTACCAGCCTTGATGCGGCTGTCGAGGATAGCGGAGATTCCGCCCTCCATCATGCCGATCGAGGAGGAGAGGCAAGCGAAGAATACGAGGAGCCAGAACAGGAATGCGAAGATTGCTCCGCCCTTCATGTCATTGAATACTGTAGGCATGGATACGAAGAGAAGTCCAGGGCCAGCACCGAAGTCGATACCGAATGCGGAGCAAGCAGGCATGATAGCCAGACCTGCAAGCAGAGCAGCGCATGTATCACCAACAGCAACGATTACAGCATCCTTTTCGAGGTCTTCCTTCTTATCCAGATATGAACCGTAAGCGATCAGGCATCCGGAAGCAAGTGAGAGCGAGAAGAACATCTGCGAACCAGCGAGCTTCAGAGTCTCGAAGAAACCGCCGACTGAGTTCAGACCTTCGAAGTGAGGCTTGAACAGGAATGCGATACCTTCGCCGGCACCGTTGAGTGTGCAGGATCTGATTACGATGATAACGAGCATTATGAAGAGTGCAGGCATAGCAACCTTGCAGAACTTCTCAATACCGCCGGATACTCCTCCGAGAACGATCACTACTGTAAGTGCGAGGAAGATAAGTACCCATACTACAGATGATGTATTCACGAGAGTTTCACCGAATGTAGCGCCAGGATCAAACTGATTGCCTGCAAACATTCCGAGCGACTTGAAGAAGTACTTCATTACGTAGCCGCCGAATGTGCAGTAGAAAGCGATCAGGAAGAACGGTACAATTGTCTGAAGAACACCGTTGAATGTGAATCCAGGGTGGATCTCCTTGTAAGCTTCGATAGCAGCTTTCTGTGATTTACGTCCGATAGCGATCTCGGAAAGGATCAGAGGATAACCAACTACTACGAGAAGGATCATGTACAGGAGAAGGAATGCGAATCCTCCGCCGAGACCCATCTTGTAAGGGAATCCCCAAAGGTTACCAAGACCAACTGCGGAACCGAGTGAGGCCATTAAGAATCCAAAATTGGAATCAAATTTGCCCTTAGCTTGTTGTTCCATAACAATACCTCCTTAGTTGATTAAAGCATAAATGCTTAAATATACATATTCCATTATACTAAGAAAAAAAGTGATGTCAATATGAAAACGGCTTCACAAAATCTTCACAAAAGATAAAATTCTTTAAAATTTCAATGCTTTCATTGGGTAACAATTAACAGGTTCTTAACAAGAGTTAAAGAAGAGGGCGGTGTTGCCGCCCTCCTGAGAGTAAATACTACATTATTAATTTTACATTTATCCTTTATATTTGAAATCGCCGTCACGCCAGCCTTTCTCATACTCATAATGCCATACTTCTTTAACATGAACCTTACCGGCTTCTACCTTCCTGGTTCCGTATTCAGCAGGGTGATTGATCGTAACGGTCTCATCCCAGGCTTCTCTTACCAGTTGCTTCTCAGTATGTTCACCGGTTTTATTGCCCTGATCATCGAATTCTTCAACTACAACATCTTTATATTCGGCATCATGATGTATATTTTTAGTCTCAGTCCAGGCTTCTTTCGTGACATATGTTTCATCTTTGTAGACGATCTCATCATGTTCAGGGACATCTACGACTTTCTTTTTATGGTGTTCTCTTTCCCTGAGCCACTTCTCATAAGCTGCTTTACGCTCTTTCTTTTTCTGCTCAGCATTGCTCCATGAAGTGAGACCTGTTTCTGTTCCCTTTGTAAAGTAATCTCCGCTCTTCTGTATGACATTTGAAGGCATCGAAGGATATGTGCCGTTCTTGGCATTAGGAAGCTGATTGATTATCTTACCCCAGAGGGCAGCTGCAGGTGTGGACATCGATGACATTTCAACATTTTCATCGGTACCGATCCATATTGATGCTGCGTAGGTAGGGGTGAAGCCGTCGAACCAGATATCATACTGATCATTGGTTGTTCCGGTCTTTCCGCCAGGTTCAACATCTGAGACAGACATATATCTGTTGTAACTGACGACTGATTTCAAAACTTCCTGCATTATCCATGCAACACCTTCATTCATCGCTTCAGACTGTTCGGATTTACCCTCAAGAAGCACTTCGCCGTTGCGGTCGAGAACTTTTGTGTAGCATATAGGCGTGTTGAGTTTACCACCGCCAGGGAATGAAGCGTATGCAAGAGCCATCTCAAGCGGCTCTACACCCTGAGTCATGGCGCCAAGTCCAAGAGCAGCAGGGTTGGCATCGTTTACAGGATTACTGAGGTCATCCTGTACTGTCGTAAGACCAAACTTCTTTAACTGTTCGATGGAGTATTCACTTCCAACCTGAAGGACAAGCTTGACAGCACACGTATTTATGGATTTCTGTATGGCTGTCTTGAAGGTGTTTTTTCCGGAGAACGAATTGTTGAAGTTGTTAGGCCAGTATTTTCCTTCTATCTTGGTTCTTTCGTCCTCAATAGAGGAGTGAGTAGTTACATAATCACCCCATCCTTTAGTGCCTTGCCTGTCTATATGGAAATTGGTGAAGTTCCACTTTTTGCCTTCAGCAGCGAGGTCAAAACTCTTCTGAAGAGCTGCGCCGTATACAGCAAGCGGCTTTATTGATGAACCAGGCTGACGAGGGTTGAGTGCTCTGTTGAGGACCTTCTGCCCACCGAACTGACGCCCGCCAACCATTGCCTTAACTTCTCCGGTGCCGACACCGACAATTGTCATCGCGGCCTGAGGCTGCCTCTGTCTAGGGGAGAGAGTATATGCCTTCTGAGTTATGATAACATCATCACCATTGATCTGAAGTGCTCCCCGGTAATACTCGTCATCAAAGAAAGCTTTATCTATAACAATATTACCATCTGCATCAGCCGACTTATATGCCGAAGGGATGTTAAGGTATCCGCCCGCGATGGAGTAGAGGATATCGTTATCGTCATAGAAATAGTAGTTTTTGAATTCAAGGCTGTAATCCGTCGCTCCGTCAACTTCAGTCTCATAGATATGAAGCTTGTGGTTGGCCATGATCGTGATGCTGCCGTCGCTGCCGACCTTAACATCGCCTGCAGCTCCGCTGAGAGTGAAATTGCCATCCTTGTCAAAGAAATTACTGTATTTGTAAAGAGCTATATGTCCGTCGTTGTTCAGCATATTGCCGTCGCCGTCCAATGGAGCGGAAACATAAGGGAAGTTGTCTCCGTCCTGGAATTCCTTGGCGATAACTTCCATCGCAGTGCTGTCTGCTGTGGAATAGATCTGAAGACCTTTTGTATATACTGTGCGTTCAGCATCCTCATATGACATTTCATACTTTTTAACAAGGTCAGCGATAATAGTGTCGACAAGATATTCATGGAAGTATGAATAGATGCTGCTGGCGGATTTCAGATTCGGATTAATAAAGTCGTTTAATGTAAGGTTATATGCCTCGTCATATTTTTCTTTAGTTATCAGGCCCTGATTCAGCATAAGGTCGAGCGTGAGCTGGCGTCTTGATCTGGAGAGATCATTTGTGACGACAGTGTCCGGCTCGTGTGCCACGACTTTGGAATCCACGACATCCTGGGCCTCGTTCGCGAGCTTGAGCAGGGCATAGGTATCAGGTGACTGAGGCAGCGCGGCAAGGGCAGCGCACTCTACGAGATCGAGTTTTTTGACACTTTTTGAAAAATATGTACGTGCGGCTGCGTTTACACCGTAGCAGCCGTGGCCGAGATAAATGGTGTTAAGATAAGCCTCCATTATCTGTTCTTTGGTCAGGGCATGCTCAAGACGGGCAGCATAGTACATCTCAAGGAGCTTACGCTTGATACTTCGTACGCTTTTTATATCTGCCAGATACACATTGCGCGCCAGCTGCTGTGTAATTGTACTCGTACCGCTTATACGGCCGCTTCCGGTCAATGAAGAAAGTACAGCTCCAATCATTCTGGTCCAGTTGAAGCCGTGATGTTTCCAGAAGGTCTTATCTTCGATAGCGACGAAAGAATTGACAAGATCCTCAGGCATGTCTTCATATTTGATGATTTTTCGGTTCTCAGTATAGAATATGTTATCTATCTGCTTTCCCTGATCGTCATATACGATGGATGCCGTATCTATCTGAGAGTATACATCCTTATAGTCGTACTTAGGGGCAGAAGCAATGATAGCCAGAGCTACAATAAGGCCTGCCAGCACACAAACGCCGAAGACGGCTGCTATGTCACGTATCAGTTTGAGAAAACTGAATCGGTATTCCGTGTTTTTGATCTTTTTACCTTTTTTCTTATAGACTGCACCTTTGGAAGGATCGTAGTCCTTGTTCTTCTCAAGGAAGAAGGTACGTACAAGATCATCTTTTTTTGATAATCCACCGGCAGCTGCATCTTTGTTTACCGCAGCCTTTTTCTTATTACCGGCTGATTTTTTTGATTTTTTCTTTTTGCCTTTTTTAGATTTCTTCTTTTTACTATCTTTGGCATCTTTTTTATCACCGTTATCGCCAGTGCTGTTTTTTTCTGCCTCAGGTGACTTTTGCTCCTTGTTGTCTGATGTATCTGCTTCTGATTTTTCCGAAAGATTATCATTATTAACAATAACTGGTTTATTGTTGTTATCATCAGCAGACGCACCGGATGCATTCAGTTCCGGTGAAACCTGCTGTTCGGCCGGGTCTATTTTTTTCCAGGAGAATGTATGGGAAGCCGTCACTTCTGAAGGATCCTGATCATCATTAACCGAAGAAGCGGGCTCGTCAAAGCTCGCAGAATCCTGGTCATTTATATATGAATTGATATCAGCAGACAAATCGTCAGCAGGGTCATCGAACCTGGACAGAAACTCATCAATTTCACGTTCTGTGTCAGTTCTTTTATCTCTGTCTGATCTCATCGTTCTCCTCCCGGATTGATAAAATAATTCAATAAATTATTCTATCACAATTTACTTGAAGATTGAAGTGTTGCCCTTGGCCTTAATATAGCAAAGGATAGTGTTCGCAATATTGGCAGCGGATGATCCTTTAGTACGTATATGTATTATATCTGCCTTGCTGTTCTTTGCCTGGAGGTAAGAGCAAGGTGTGAAGAAATTGTCTGTAGTAACTTCCAGTACAGATTCGGAAACAGAGCTGTCATTGACCTTTTCGAAAGTGGTTTTGAAGGTGCGCGACAGTTTGTTTTTGTTATTGGAAAACGCCTCTATACGCTCTGATTCGCTGTATGAGCACTCATAAAGCTCAGCCGCAGCCTTGTTATCATTCAGCAAACGTTCTGTAAATGAATCGTCTGCTCCCTGAATAATGACAGGAACAGTTATGATGTCATCATCGGCGCGGATATCCGTTATGCAGTTTATTCCGTATATATCTCCGACTTCTTTGCCTTCCGGAATGGCATCGCTTTCGGAATACCTGTATGAACCGCTGTGTATGGTATAAAGGATTCCGGTCAGCTTATCAGTTGTTTCTGCTGAATAGACAGTCTCAGGAAGATCTTCTTCGTTTTCTACAACTTCATAGGTGAAAACCAGGTCTTCATGGTCATCCATGTAAGCTTTCTCCCATGCCTTGATCCTTTTATCTATATATCCTGTGAATGAAGACAGGTTATATGAATTAAGTACGATAGTTGCATCAAGTGAAACGGGATACATATTGCCGTTATCTCCGATTTCAGCTTCTGCAAGTCTGCAGTCGACAGATTTGCTTTTGAGTCTTGTCAGAAGACTGCTGAAAGCAGAGACAGGATCAGGCTGCTTGTTGATACCGGGGCCGATGACACCTGATTTTAAGCCTGTTATTGATATCTTAACTGCCGTATCACATGGGTTTTCCTCGCAATCGGCAGGAATGGCTACTTCAGTAAACCTTTGCTGGAAAGAACCCGTTGAAAGGTAGGTTGAGGATCCTTTGTCAAGATAAATGACTTTGGTTTTGGAATTAATATATTTATCACTCAGTCCTTTATAACCTTTGCCAAGACCCTGCTCATCGTTAAAGAAGACCACAGTACGACGTCCGGACTCGACATCGGATAAAGCAATGGCAGCGGCCGCTGCAAGTACCTGCGCGTTATCAACAGCAGTTTCATAATTCATGCTTACTGCGATAAGGGTAGGGGTCACATTCTTCTTGCGTTTTACAGCAGGTTTGTTGAAGATGACGTTGCCATGTTTATCAACTTTATATTCAAGCGAATGCTCATCAGCCCATCCTGTGATGAAATCCGCAAGATCCTGCTGACTGGTAAATCCGCCGGCATCAGATTCGGCACGTTCATCGATTGCTGTCCTGAAGGCCGAATACTCCTCTTTATCAAGAAGTTTAGTACTGCCATACCTGTATATGCTGTATATGGATACTCCCGCAACTATAATTGCAGCTGTCAATAACAGAGCGATCCAGAATTTGTTACTGCTCAATAATCTGCTCATAATAATCTCCGGAATACATAAATATTCATTCCATATTATACTCTTAAAGAATTGTAAATTGAAGCATATATGATGCGCATAGAGAACACTGAAAAATAAGAAAAAAAGTGCTTGCATTGGAAAAACGGTTGTGTTACTATAACTAGGCTTGCGAAAGCAGAAAAGCAAAGAAATTACAAGGAGGTGCGGCAAATGTCCAGAAAATGTGAAGTATGCGGCAAGGGTCAGACATCGGGAAATACTGTTTCTCACTCCAACATCCATACAAAAAGAAAATGGAACGCTAATATCCAGACCGTAAGGATCAACGATAACGGCAGAGTAAGAAAGGCTTCCGTATGCACAAGCTGCCTCAGATCGGGCAAGGTCAACCGTGCCGTCTGATAAAAGCATATTCAAGAGGATGGTCTTGAGCACTTGGTGCTCGAGGCTTTTTTCTTTTCCTGAAAAATGTAATAATAGTAGCATAAGATACAGCTGATACAATCCGGGTTTATAAAGATGTCTGTAATCGTTAGAAACAGCTACGGAGCTATTGCGGTAAATAAGGGCGTAATAGTGCGCATGATAATAGAAGACATGCTGAGCATGGGCGATTTTCTTATGCTTTCTAATAAGAAAGGAAAGCCTATCAAGGAAAAACCTACACCTATAATAGACCCTGACTATTTTGATGCTGTCGAAGTTTCAGAGAAAAAGGACGAGGTAAAGGTCAAAATCTATATAGTTGTAAAAAGGGAAAAGAACATCTCTGAGACGGCCGACAGGATATTCGAAACAGTGGAAAAGGACTTTGAAATGCTCAGGCTTGATAAACCGTCGTCCATAACCGTGAAGGTGAGAGGCATAGAGGGAACCATGAACGGCGTGATAGTTAAGCGAAATATAGATATAGTCAGAAACAACAAATGAGATGAAGAAATACGCACTCAGCGACGACATCTCGTCCATCAGGGGAGTCGGTTCAAAAAGAAAAGAGCAGTTATCAGCAGCAGGTATTGAGACGATAGGCGACCTGCTGTCTTATTATCCTGTAAAATACAAGGACAGACGTCATCTTGTACGCGCCATGGATGCGGGTACGGATAAAGACAGTCTTACCTGCGGCAGGCTTGTCAGGGTGCAGCTCAGGCCTCTTTCCGGTGGCCGTTCCTTAACAGAGTGTACGCTCAGGGACGACAGCTGTATTTTTTATGCTGTTTTCTTCAACATGCCATATCTGAGAAAGAACCTTACAACAGGCCAGGACTATGTGCTTTTCGGGCGTATGAGACTGAGAAACGGTGCCAGAGTATGGACCAACCCTGAATTCAGCAGGGCAGGCGGAGAAAGAGACATAAGAGGAATATTCCCTGTCTACAGGCATTCCGCGGGGATCACCGATATAAACTTCAGAAAATGGATAACAGAAGCGCTTGCGAACACTGATCTTGAAACAGACTGGATAGGCAGTGACATCATTGAAAAGCGAAAACTGTGCGGGCAGGGATTTGCGCTTGCAAATATTCATTTCCCTGAGAGCGAAAAGCATTATAAAGCGGCAAGGTACAGGCTGATTTATGAGAAGCTGCTTATGTACCAGCTTGCAGTCAGAATGAATGCAGCAAGGGCTGAAGACAATGAAGCTGATTCATCCATACCATGGCAGGATATGAACGAATTCTATGACGGGCTTCCTTTTGAACTTACAGAAGGCCAGTCAAAATGCATTGATGAGATCATGAATGATCTCGGAAACCGCAGACCTATGAACAGGCTTGTTCAGGGTGATGTCGGGTGCGGAAAGACAGCTGTCGCTGAAGCGGCTATATTCCGCTGCGCGAAATCAGGGATGCAGTCAGCGATGATGGCTCCTACAGGAATACTTGCAAAGCAGCATTTTGAAACAATAAGCAGAGATCTGGCCGGGTATGGAATAAAGTGCGATCTTCTGGTAAGCGGCATGAAAGCTGCTGAGAGACGAAAAGTTATAGATAATGTTGCGAGCGGAAAAACCGATGTGCTGATAGGAACGCATGCATTGATACAGAATGATGTATCTTTCAATGATCTCGCTCTTGTAATAACTGACGAACAGCACAGATTCGGAGTGGCTCAGAGAAAGAGCCTGATGAAAAAGGGGAGAGGGGTCAATGTCTGCGTGATGAGTGCTACGCCTATCCCGCGCACTCTTGCTGCTACGGTTTTTGGCGACATGGATTTCAGCATTATAAGATCAATGCCTAAGAACCGTAAAAAAATAATAACGAGAGCACTTGATCAGAATACCAGAGAACGCGCATACAGCGAAATGAGACGCGAACTGGGAAAAGGCAACCGGGCATATGTGATAGCACCAAGCATAGACAATGAAGATGAAGAAATGCTTTCGGTGCAGAAACTTTACGAAGAAATAAAAGAAAAGTTTTCCGGTTATAAAGCTGCGTTGCTGCACGGACGTCTGACCGGCGATGAAAAGTCATCAATAATGAACGACTTTAAGGAAGGGCGTATACAGATACTGGTATCTACTATCGTCATTGAAGTAGGTATAGATGTGTCTGAGGCTACAGTTATGATAATTGAGAACAGCGAACGCTTCGGCCTTGCGCAGATGCACCAGCTCAGAGGCCGTGTAGGAAGAAGCAGCAGGCAGTCATATTGCTACGTAATCAACTACAGCAGGTCCGAGAATGCAGTGGCCAGGGCTAAAGCCATGGCTGAAATAAGCGATGGCTTTGAAATAAGTGAAGCTGATTATGAGATGAGAGGCCCGGGAGATGTTATGAGCACTATGCAGTCCGGTACAGCTGCCTCCGACATCTTGATGCTTTCAAGGTATACGGATATACTTGAAGCTGCAATAGAAGATGCTGAAATCATAATGAAAGACCGCGTTAAGGGAACAAGCCTTACAGACGCGGAATACGCTTACGATATTATGGTGCGCAACGGTGCATCGGATAATTCAAACATCATATAAAAATATGAAAATAACATCAGGAAAGTACAAATACAGAAATATCGAAGTGCCAAGGGGCATAAGACCAACGACAGAAAAGGTAAGGGAGGCTGTTTTCAGCATGCTGATGCAATGGCTTCCTGATGCTGAAGTGCTGGATCTTTTTGCAGGAAGCGGTGCCATGGGGCTTGAAGCCCTGTCAAGAGGAGCAGCGAAGTGCACCTTCGTTGAGATGAACAGGCAGAATCACAGAGTGCTGATGTCAAATATTGCAAACTGCGGAGCAGGCACGGAAGCGGTTGTTTTAAACAGAGATTTTGAATCTGCACTTACCGAATTGTCGGGGAAAAAAGAAAAACCTGTATTTGATATTGTAATTCTGGATCCTCCATATGAAAAAACGGATTATTATGCAACTGCAATGGAGAAACTGCAGGAGCAGGGCCTCGTAGATGAGGGCAGTGTGGTTGTATGCGAGCATTTGTACGATAATAAATTATCTGACACATATGGAAAACTTGTAAAATTCAAAGAAAAGAAGTACGGAACGATTGGTGTAGACTTGTTTATAGTTGATAAACGTTAACCGTTTTGTTAATATGATTTATTAAGTGAGGGACATACTTATGGAAAGAAAAGCATTGTATGCGGGTTCATTTGACCCTGTAACGAACGGACATCTCAACATAATAGAGAGAGCCGCAAAGATGTATGATTCACTCACTGTGGCCATCGCAATCAATCCGAACAAGACGGGATTTTTTACTGTTGAAGAAAGAGTCGAGATCACCAGGGAGGTCACAAAACACATCCCTAACGTAGAGGTCGTCACTTTCAAAGGCCTTCTGGCAGACCATGTAAATGCTAACAATTACACGGCATATGTCAGAGGACTCAGAGTTACGATGGATTTTGAAAACGAGCTTCAGATGGCTCAGATGAACGCACATCTCTTTACCGGAGAGACTGAGACCGTCTTTCTCATGACTGATCCCAAGTATTCATATATCAGCTCCAGCATTATAAAAGAAGTAGCATCGTTAGGCGGAAGTGTTGAAGGGCTGATCCCGGAATACGTTGAAAAGAGGATCAAAGAAAAACTCGGTAAATAATTAGGGAACGGTATTGAATGTTCCTGTCAGAAAATGGAGGAATTAAAATGAACGACGACAGCATCAAATTAATGTCTCTTCTTGAGGAACTTGAAGATCTGATCACTTCTTCAAGCAAAATGCCTTTCTCCGAAAAAGGCATCATCGATCTTGATGTAGCAACAAAGATTCTCGAGGATATACGTGCAAACCTTCCGCGCGACATCCAGCAGGCCAGATGGCTCGATCAGGAGAGAGACCGCATTATCAGCGACGCCAAGAAGGAATACAACAGAATGATCAACGAGGCGAAAGATCAGGTCGAATACCTTGTAAATAACAACAATATTTACAAGGACGCACAGAGAAGAGCTGATGCTATTCTCAAGGAAGCCGAGAATCATGCAAACTATATGAAGTACAGATCGTATGAGTATATCGATCAGCTTCTCTATGACATGCAGACAGACATCGCAAGCGTGAGCGGCTCATACATTCAGCCAATGACAGAGTACTTCAATCAGATGTTCTCCAACATCAATGCAAAGGTAAACCAGAACCGTCAGGAAATGAAGACTCTTGCAGAAAGAGTACGTCTTGGCGATCAGCCGGCTGCTGAAGTTCCTGAAGAAGCTGAAGAAGAATAATCTCTGATATGACTGCAATTATGCGGGGGTCTGCTGTACAGGCGGACCCTTGTTTACTGAAAGGATATATCTGATGAAGGCGGCCGGAATAACAGCAGAATACAACCCTCTTCATAATGGCCATGTATATCATATAGAGGAAACCCGGCGTATCACTGGCTGCGACGCTGTTGTTGTTGCAATGAGCGGTGATTATGTACAGCGCGGAGAACCGGCCTTTATGGATAAATGGGTACGGACAGAGCACGCTCTCAGGAGCGGTGCTGATCTTGTACTTGAGATCCCGGTGCTCTTCTGTCTTGGCAATGCCGGACAGTATGCCGCTGCTGCAGTGAAGACGCTTGAGGCCACAGGCAAGGTAACTGATATTTCTTTCGGAAGCGAATCCGGAGACACTGAGTCGTTGCTCAGGATCGCCGGCACATTGAGAGACAACGAAAAGGAGATAGAATCAGCGATAAAGGACAAAAGGGACAGAGGACTCTCTTATCCGGCGGCAAGGGCTCAGGCTTATTCTGAAGTAAGTGCATCTATAAAGGATACCGATCCCGATCAGGATCCGGAGATAACACAGGATATCCGTATTCTTGAAAAAGCGAACGATATACTTGCCATAGAGTACATAAGAGCTATGGAGAGATCAGATCCTGTAGTGATACTCAGGGAAGGAGCCGGATACGGCGATCCATACGATGAA
>JBGUVT010000012.1:0-7436 GCA_045220485.1 Anaerovoracaceae bacterium
TACACGTATGGCTTATGACAACCATAAATCCATCAAACTCAAGAAAAATGACGTGGTAGTATTCTCGTCATCTCCTATTCCGGGGAATGAAAAAGTTATCTCGCAGATAGTCAACAGGCTTTATGAGAAAGAAGTGGATGTAGTGCTGGCCTCTGCAATGGATGTACATGTATCAGGGCATGCTTCTTCTGAAGAACTCAAGCTCATACATACTCTTATCAGACCGAAGTACTTCATACCTGCTCACGGCGAATACAGGCATCTAGCGGAACATGCAAAGCTTGCACAGGCGCTTGGGCAGCCAAAGACAAACATCTTTATACTCGGAAACGGTGATGCCCTTGAGGTAAACGGCAAGGAGACGCATCCTGTCAGGGGATTCACGTCCGGTGAAGATGTGATGGTAGACGGATACGGAATAGGTGATGTAGGAAGCGTTGTTCTCAAAGACAGAAAAAAGCTTTCGCAAGCCGGTCTTATAACCATATCGGTTGCGCTCGATTCAGCGACAGGCTCTCTTATGGCGGAGCCTATTCTAAAAACAAAGGGGTTCATTTTCGTAGAAGAACATATGGATCTTATAAGAGAGGCAATAAACGTCGTATACAATACGATAGGGAAGAGCACTTCAAAGGGTGCTCTCGACGAAGCATCTCTTACCAGAGCGATAAAATCGGACATGAAAACTTTTATTTACAACACAACAAAGAAGAATCCTATGATAATACCTGTAATTCTTTACGTATAAAGGAGGAAACAGATCATGAATGTATACGACGAGGCTCACAGCCTTGCAAGAGCTATAAAGGAATCCAATGAGTTCAAGGAATTCGACAGGATCAGAAAAGAAGTGGATCAGGACAAGGAGTGCTCGGAAATGCTTAAAGAGCTTACGGAACTCCAGATGCAGCTTCAGACAGCCCAGCTTACCGGCCAGCAGCCAGACAAAGATGTGTTTGCACGTTTCCAGAGTCTCAGCACTATGGTAATGACCAAGCCTCTTGCAGCGCAGTACATGCAGGCTCAGATGGCAATTGCCACCATGATGAATGATGTGTTTGGCATTGTCGGTGAAGCGATCAGCTAAATAATTAAGTCTATTAATTAATTAATCATAAAAAGGAGAAACACCAATGATTTATGCAAGTGACTTCAGAAAAGGTATTACTTTCGAGATGAACGGCGAACCTCATGTAGTGCTTGATTTTCAGCACGTTAAGCCGGGCAAGGGAGCTGCTTTCGTAAGAACTAAGTACAGAAACATTCTTACAGGTGCTACACGTGAAGAAGCTTTCAACCCTAACGACAAGTTCCCTAAGGCTCATATCGAGACAAAGCAGATGCAGTATCTCTACAACGATGGAGAACTCTACTACTTCATGGATCAGGAGACTTACGATCAGGTTCCGCTGACATACGAACTCGTCGAGGATGCCATCAAGTATATCCGTGAGAATGATGTCGCTACAGTAAAATTCTATAAGGACAATGCATTCACCGTTGAAGCTCCTAACTTCGTAGACCTCGAAGTAATCGAGACTGAGCCTGGCGTAAAGGGCGATACCGCTACTAACGTAACAAAGGCTGCTACAGTTGAGACGGGTGCAGTTATCCAGGTTCCTATCTTCATTAATGAAGGCGAGAGAATCCAGATCGATACAAGATCGGGTGAGTATCTCGGAAGATCCAAGTAGGAGACTCACTTGAAAGAAGATTCTAAAAGCATCAAGCGTTTTCACAGACCGCTTGTGATTATTACTGTACTGATGCTGATGTCAGTATTGGTCCTGTGGTCTGTATCCATGATGTCCAAGCCTTACGACAGAACGCGTACGACCTACGCGGATTTTGTCGTAGAAGAAGGAGAAGGTCTGAGTGAGATAGCAGTAAATCTTGATGAGCAGAAATTCATCAAAAGTGCTTCGCGTTTCGAGACACTTGGAAAGCTGACTTTGGCAAATGACTTCAAGCCGGGCACTTACTATCTGTCTCCATCTATGGATTCATTAAGTATACTGAGGACGCTCCAGAGCGGACTTACCACATCAAAGGGCTTCACTGTGCCGGCAGGTTATACGATAAAACAGCTGGCCACTGCTCTTGACAGGGACGGACTGGCAGACAAGGACAAGTTCCTTGAAGCCGCCTCTTCTCCGGATCTTGCGCAGCTCGAAGTTTTAGGAGAAAACCCTGAAGGGCTGGAAGGAGCTGATCTCATTGAAGGATTCCTGCTCCCCGGAGAATACACTCTGTCCGCTGATGCCGATGAAACAATGATGATAATCATGATGCTTGATGCATTCGGTAACTTTTATGATGAAGACTGCAGTGCAAGAGCAGATGAGCTGGGTATCACGACGAGACAGCTTCTCGTAATGGCTTCGATGATCGAAAAAGAGACTTCGATCGATAAAGAGCGTGCGGATATATCGGGTGTCATTCACAACCAGATCAACATGGAGCTTGTAAGTATAGATGACCTTCCTGAAAAACCGCTTTGCTCGCCGAGCAAGGAATCAATAATGGCTGCGCTGTACCCTGAAGAGCATGAGTATACGTATTACGTTCTTAACAGCACGCTTGATGGAACCCACAGATTCACATCTGACGAGAGCGAGTACAACTCCTGGCTTGAAGAATATGAAAACGCTGTAAAGGCTGCCTCCGAGGAGGCTGAAGAGGCCGACGGCGAAGAAGAAGCATCCGGCGGTACCGAAAGTGAAGGCGATGGAGAATGAAGTACGTAAGAGACATTCCTTTCAAGGAATTTGTCGACAGTTACCATAAAGCTGCTGACGAGGATCTTGCGAACCTGAGACGCTCAAACGAAGAAGAGAGTGTTCCTCTGATTTTTACAGAAACAGAAGAGATACTGGGACTTCTTATTGGTCTTACACATCCCTCAAGAATACTCGAGATAGGGACTGCCTATGGCTATTCAGCACTTTTCTTTGCAAAAAAGCTGCCGGATGCCCGCATTACAACGATAGAGCGGAATCCTGTCATGATAGAAGCAGCAAGAGCCGCATTCGCTTCCAGAAAGGAAGGAGAGCGAATAGACTTCCGGACCGGCGACGCCTCAGAAATACTCGATGAACTTGTATGCAGATTAAAAGATGCTGATCAATCGGAAAAGTTTGATTTTGTATTTATAGACGCAGCAAAAAGTCATTACAGGGAGTTTTTTGAATCAGCTGAAAAGATATGCACTGAAAATGCTCTTATCGTATGTGACAATATTCTTCTCAGCGGATGGATAGTGGAGGCTGCCGGCAAAGATGCGAAGCGCCATAGAACGAGCATCAAATATATGAAAAAGTTTCTTGAATACCTTCATCAGCGCAATGATCTGGAGGTATCAATCCTTACCGGGGCAGACGGACTTGCAGTAATAAGATTTTTAAATGAAAACAAACAATAAAAAACCAAAGCTCGAGTTGCTTGCACCTGCAGGCGACATGGAAAAACTGAAGACTGCGGTCAGGTTCGGTGCAGATGCTGTCTATTTCGGAGGTGAAATGTTCAGCCTCAGAGCCGGAGCCGGCAATTTTACCGTGCCCGAAATAGAAGAGGCTATGGATTGGCTGCATGCAAATAATGCCAAGGGTTATATGACTATAAACATATACCCGCACAACGGCGATATTTTGCCTCTGAGAGACTATATCGGCAAGATCAGCCATATTCCCGTTGATGCATTTCTGGTGTCAGATCCGGGAGTTATGGGCCTGATAAAGGAACAGATCCCTGATGCCGAGATACACCTGTCTACACAGGCAAATACAACTAATTACCTGACAGCCCGTTTCTGGGCTTCGCAGGGAGTAAAAAGGGTAGTATGTGCGCGTGAAATGAGCCTTGAAGAGATCAGGGTAATGAGAGCAGAGCTTCCTGATGATATAGAGATCGAATCATTCGTACATGGTGCGATGTGTATCTCTTATTCCGGCAGATGCCTGCTCAGCAATTTCATGGCAGGCAGGGATGCAAACCGCGGAGCATGCACTCACCCGTGCAGATGGAAATATGCGCTGGTTGAAGAGCAGAGACCGGGTCAGTACTATCCGATCGAAGAAGACGGATACGGCAGTTACATACTCAATTCACGCGACCTCTGCATGATAGATCACATTCCGGATCTTGCAGAAGCAGGTGTGTATTCACTTAAGATAGAAGGCCGCATGAAATCAATGTACTATGTGGCAACTGTTGTAACAGCTTACAGGGCTGCAATTGATTCATATCTCAGTGATCCTGAGAGCTATGTATTTGACAGCAGGTGGTACGATGAACTCTGCAAGGCGAGTCACAGGGAGTTCACTCACGGATTCTATTACAACAAGCCTACAGATAAAGACCAGAATTATCTTACCAGCGACTACACAAGGGACTATTCGTTTATAGGCCTTGTCAGGGAAACTGACGAGACTACCGGTCTTACAACGGTAGAGCAGAGAAACAAGTTCTCGGTAGGAGATACCGTTGAAATATTCGGACCGTACACGCCGTACTACGAAGAAACGATACATGAAATGTATGATGAGGAAGGCAATCCGGTACAGAGCGCACCTCATCCTCAGCAGATACTGCGCATACGTTTTAAGCGGATACCTGAAGAAGGTTTTATATTACGCAAAAAGAAGTAAGGAGAAAAAAATGGAAGACGGCAGTTTACCCTCTTATTTGTTTCTGATACTTATAATTTTCATAATGGTTTTCAACGGCCTTGTTGTGGCATGCAAGCGCGCGCTTGATTACATAGACCGCAATGTCATCAAGGAGATGCTGGAGGACGAGCCTGAGAACAAAAGACTTCAGACTGTAACTGACTTTCTGGCAAAACCGTCCAGGTATCATTATGCCGATCACGCTGCAAGCTTTATAAGCATAATCGTATGCTTTATGCTTTTCAATGTACTGCTGATATGCAAGAACTCTACAGCAGGTGTTTCCGGCTCTGAAAGATTCGGTGTTCTTATTCTGATTCTTTTAAATCTATGCTTTTATATCTTTTACACAGGTCTTTCGGACATATTACCTAAGAAGCTCGCTGCGCAGTCCAGTGAAGCCGCAGGGGTAGGTCTCATAGGTTTCCAGAAGTTCATATATATCGTCACTTTGCCGCTTGTATGGATCTGCAAGGCCATAGCAAACCTTATCCTGCGTATCATGGGCAAAAAGATCGATGTCGATGACTCATACTTCTCCGAAGACAAGGTGATGTCCATGCTCGACAGAGGGCAGGAATCCGGAGAAATCAAGGAAGAGGGCCGCAAGATGATCGACTCGATATTCGAATTTGATGATCTTCTTGCATACGAGATAATGACACCGCGTACGGATGTGTTCATGTTTGACCTTGATGACGACAGAAGCGAGTATTTTGAGGAGCTCATGGAGCTTACGCATTCCAGGATACCGGTATATAAAGGTGATCCTGACAATATCGTCGGAATACTTCACATAAAGGATTACCTTTACAACGCCACGAAAAAGGGCTTCGACAATGTGGATATAAAGAAACTTCTGAGACCTGCTTATTTTGTTCCCGAAACAAAGAATATCGACTCGCTGTTCAGGGAACTGCAGATAGAAAGGCAGCATCTTGCGATCCTTATCGATGAATACGGCGGATTCAGCGGTATCGTATCAGTTGAAGATATCATAGAACAGATCGTTGGAGATATCGATGATGAATTTGATGAGGAAGACCGCATAATCGAGAAAATTAACGATACTACATTTATCGTTGACGGAAATGTTTATCTCGATGATCTTGAGGAGGATACGGGAGTAGAGCTCGAATCTGAGACAAGTGAGACTGTCGGAGGCTTTATTATCGACCTTCTGGGCGAGATCCCGAGAGAAAATGTTAAGTATAAGCCGATTTCATATGAAGATTACAATTTTACGATCCTGTCAGTAAAAGACCGCAGGATCGAAAAGATACGTATAGAAAAAAGGGAGAGAGAGGATGGATCTGATGAATGATGATATCAATCTGATCGATCTAATCGAAAAAGACATTTTTGCATTCGATGAAGTCAGCAGATTTCCGGATTTCAGCTTAAGTGAAAATATCCAGAAGGCAATAGGAATGGATATCCAGAGTCCGGGAATCAGGATTAACGAAGATAACGGAGTGCTGACTATCAATTGCGAGATAATTGTATATTTTGGAGTGAATATTCCTCAGCTCTGCTACGACATACAGTCAAAAGTCAAAAGGGACATCGAAGAAAAAACTGACTTTACAGTCAAGGCAGTAAATATACGTGTTGAAGGTCTGGATAAAAAGGAGATAAATTGAAAAGAGAAGATATAAGAGAAATAACGATGCAGCTCGTATATCAGATGGATATGACAGATGATTTCAGAGTCGCAGACCTTTCCATTGTTGACGAGAATGTCAGAGCAGCAGGTAAAAAGCAGGCTGCTGAAACTCTTGCTGCAGTTCAGGATCATCATGATGAGATTGACGCCGTTATCAGCGAAAACCTTGATAAATGGTCGATTGAAAGGATAGCAAAGACAGATCTTGCCATACTGAGGACTGCTGTTGCGGAGATGCTTTATGTTGAAAGCATTCCGGTAAGTGTTTCTATCAACGAAGCTGTTAATCTTGCAAAAAAGTACGGAGATGACAGATCGTACGCTTTTATCAATTCCGTTCTGGGTAAGATATCACGCAATATCTGATCGGATGAAAAGACTGTATCTTGGGATCGACACTTCAAATTACAGAACATCAGCGGCTGTCGTTGATTCTGACGGCACAGTCCTGACTCAGAAGGCTGTGCTGCTTGATGTTCCTGAAGGGAAACGGGGACTGAGGCAGTCAGACGCGTTTTTCATGCACAGCAACAGGCTTCCCGGATATATTGAAGAATTATTCGGGTCTGAAGATCCTGCCATGTTCAGTGCTGTAGGCGTTTCAGAAAGACCGAGAAGAATTGAAGGCTCGTATATGCCCTGTTTTCTTGCAGGAGTCAATGCCGCAAGGGAGATCTCCGCAGCGTTAAGGATCCCGCTGTACTGTTTTTCTCATCAGGAAGGGCATGCTGCAGCTGTAATGGAAAGTGAAGGTAATATACCTTCATCAAAAACACTGTTCTTCCATCTGAGCGGAGGAACTACTGAAGCATTGCTCTGCAGTCCTGATGACAAAGGTTACAGTATGGAAATAATCGGCGGTACTCTCGATATATCGGCAGGTCAGCTTCTGGACAGGTTCGGAGTAGCGACAGGAATGTCTTTTCCATCAGGAAAGTATCTGGATGACATAGCATATGGGATACTTGAAAAAGCAGATTTTGATACCGCCGGAATCGAAAAGTCCGGTGTGATCCCGAAAATCAGTATCAACGATGGTTACTTCAATCTTTCGGGGGCTGAGACGAGACTCATGAGATACGCTGAAACACATGACTCTGCAT
>JBGUVT010000013.1:0-4482 GCA_045220485.1 Anaerovoracaceae bacterium
CCTTTGCAAATACCTCAAGATGTTCTCCCCGAAGCACCCCGAGAAGAACAAATATCATACCGATGCTGAATGCCGCAATTCTCAAAAACCGGGTCAGTTTCCTGTCTCGTCCGGTCATGAAATCGGCTCCTTTCCCATCGCTTCCAGAGCCTTGTTGATATGCTCCGTATATACCGTCTTAATGTCATCTTCCGCTCCGATGATGGCCTCGCAGGCCTGCTTGCCGCTGCTGTCCACAAAGATCGTCGTCGGGGTATACTGGATCTCCTTGGTGAATGTCTCCAGATCTCCGTCTCCGCGCATCAGTGTAATGCCATCGAAGTCTGCTGTTTCCAGAAAACTGCTGACAAATTTCAGGTCATCTTCACTCAGATCCTCAAGCCCGTCCAGACAGTAGGTGATCAGTTTTACATTATCCGGAAGCGTTTTTTCGAATTCCGCCAGCTGAGGCAGCTCGTCTGTACACGGCTCACACGTTGTCGACCACACGTTGATGATCGTCAGATCTGCTTTCGCCAGATCATCCTGCGTGAACTCTTTTCCATCGAGTGTACTGGCTGTGAAATTTGCAAGAGCACTGAAGTCCGTCCTGGCTGCGGAAGCGTCCTCATCCGGGTCCTCTCCGCCCGCGCCGCATCCAACCAGCGCAAAGGCTGCCATGACAGCGATCATCAGGATCGCAGCGATTCTTAATTTCTTCATTGTATTTACCGCCTTTCTGTTAACTGGTTTCTTTATAGTCCCATTAAACAGAAAGCAAAAGGCTTCTTCCTGCGTGATCCTGTCACAGATTTGCCACAATCATGCAACAACAGTCTGTTTTTCTATCAGCGCTCTTACATCCGCCAGCGCTTTTCCGATGTCTTCGGTGATTGCAAGCCCCTTGTCCTCCAAATCTCCCAGGCTCCACTTCAGAACGATCCTGTCGATCAGATAGTTAGCAGGGATCAGCAGCAGCCACAGCCATGACGGGATGAATATGATAAACCATAGTGGCAGCAGTATGTTATATAGTTTTGTACTGTTCTTCCTTTCCATTTAGCAGAGTTCCTTGCTTAATGATTCAAGCACACATCTTGCAACTTCATATGCCTCCGGCCACTCGCTGGCACGGGGACCTCCGATGCACAATTCTGTTTCTTCAGGCAGAGTTCGTATCCAACTGATGGCAGCTGGTACATCATTCATACCTATAACAGTACACATTGGCTTGCCTAGTACTTCGCCTTCCTGCAATCCTATGTCAGTCCCGGGAGACACATATGCGCCTTCAGGCAGGATAGTGAGGATTGCATCACAGTCACGCATATTCCATTTTGTCCGTTGTTCTGTTCCTTCTGAAGGTGTCTCCGTTAGCTCCGGATAGTCCTTAAGGAGTCCGGGAGCAACTGTATAGTCCTCTGCCCATCCATTCTTGGGGCACCATCCGCATAGAGGAATCTCATGTTCCCTGGCAAAATCCATCGCCGCCCGGTCAACGCCTGTTTGCCCACCTGTACGTATCTTAACTATTTTCTTCACTCGAATGTTCCCGGTCCTTCGTCATTGAAATCTCTGAAACTCATTGAACTTTGTCACCTCTGAAAGCGCAGACACGGATCATGAATATCCTCATCAGGATCATCATCTTCCGGAAGACCTTTTTCAATAATCAATTCTGCCGAGCCTTCTTCGAGAGAATTATGCTCATCATAATGAATATGATCCCCCGAAGCTCCATCTGCAAGCGCCGTCAGATGCTTTGCCAGCGAGAGTAAACCTTCTCTGTTTGCAGATATTACGATCTCACCGCTTTTGGCAACCGCCTTGATTTCAAATCCATCTATCCATTCTATTTCCATAACGATTTCCCTCACAAAGCAGAACTTTTAGCATATCTTCTTAAATATATCTCGACTGCTTTTATATTAACACAAGCAGTCGTTCTCTGAGGTTGTTATCGTTCCATTTGTCTTTTGCGTTTCTGTGATTCGTAATTCACTTGCAGAAGCCAGCACTTTGTCCCTCTCTTCTGTATCTAAAAAGTCGAGCCGGCTTTCATCCCAGATCACAACACTTCTTTCAGCTTCCGAGTTATCAGTAGCAGCAATCGGTTCTTCCGGCAATGTTCCTTTTTTATCAGGTATTTTTATTTCCTTATTCAATGACAAGAACAGCACCTTGTCTGGAGGCCCGGTCAACTCCGGTTTTTCTCCGGATACATCTTTACCCATGTTTTTCCTTGTCCAATAACCCGATGAAGGGACCGGTATATCCTCATCTTTGCATAGTGATCTAAATCTCGAATAGTTTAGATTATACTTTCTGGCAACTCCTGCCAGCGACAGTTCCCATATCTCGTCATACAGCTGCTTTCTGCTTATTTCTTTCCTTTCAATATCCATTTTGACAGATCCTTCCCTTCATACTTCTTATCAGCGTCAGAATACTTTCCAAGCGAAAACGCGAATTCATACAGTTCTAGTTCTGAGGATCCTCGTCTTCGCTTAACAGAAAAACCAGGTCTTTTTTCAGTTCCTCGAACTGCTCTATTATGGTATTAAGACACTTTTCCATGCTTTGGATCTGCACTTCTGTTGTCTTCCCGTATTTATAGGCTATGAGACGTTCCCCGATGATGTGATATGACCAGCTTTCGGAATATGCTCTATCACGCTCCTCGTTGTGGATCGCAAACCCTATAGGCAGCAGGTTGTTTCTCATTCCATAACTTACTGCCATGGGTGATACGCCCAAATAATCCGCAGCTATTGCACATGTAACCTTGCTTAGATTTCTGATATCCTCATCTGAATATTTTGACATTTCAGCACCTAGTTCCTTCTAATAAAAATAGTAAGATGTGGACTTGCACATCTTACTATACCTTGAACAACAGTAATTATTACCAGGCAAAAACTGATTGTTTCAGTTACCGGGATCTTTGAGAGCAAAGTTCTTCCATCCGTTTCAGCTATATACCTGCGGAAGACATCATGAAGATATAACTTTTCATCACCATCTTTGTAGATTCTTCTTCGGACAGTGTCCTCATCAGTAAACATATAATGCGAATCATCTGCAGCTTCATAATCAAGAGAGAAATTAACAGACGATCCGTCATCCTTTATTGTCTGTTTTCCGGCATATACCAGTATGAATTGAATTTATGAAGATATGTCCATGAACCTTTAGGCATCTGAGTCACTGCATGATACACATTGTAGAAATCTCCTGCCCCGGCGGAGATGCCAAATGCACCAAAAACTCCAAGTTGCTGCAGCTCAGGATTGATCATAAACACGGCAAACGGGATAAATGCCAGCACTATACTCGGCATCAGAGACATCAATATAAATCTGCCTTTGCTCATTCTTTCCGGCCCGACTACAAACAGCATTCCATGCTTAAGATTCTGATACATATATACATCCTCTTTAAAGCACAACGCATGAATAAATTCGTGCGGCACCATCGATATTATGAAAAGTATCAATGCCGGAAATCCGAAATATATTGATCCGCTCCTCATATACACAACGGCATAAGCCAATATGAAAAGAATTATGGCTATAATGCTGGCGATCCTTCCGAGAGTTTTTGAATCTTCAGCTTCTTTAAACGGTATTGCTCCAGGCACATGCTCCAGGCAAGGCAGATCATCCGGATTGCCGCTGTATTTTCCTGCGTAATGAAATTTCACTTGCTATAGCTCCTTTATAATGAATACATCACAGGCGAAGTGCCTGGTCCCGTTTAGTCTCTGATCAGTAAGCTCAAAGCCATGCTTCTTCTAATATCAAATCGTAAGGCATATTCTGCTGTTTTTCGCAAATTATGCCTCAGTTTTCACTCATGTGGGGTAGTCATAAGTCTTCATAAGTTGTTATCTCAACTTGATGAAGATCCCTAACCCTTTCCTATCGGAGGAGCCTGCCGACGAAGATCAAGGCTCTCTTCCTTACGGCAACGCCGTTATGATCGAAGAGAGCCTTATAAGTCTCTATATCTTGTTATCGCAATGGGGTATAAATGGGGTAGTAACCGCCGAAATGGGGTAGTAAACCTGACAGCTTATTCTTCTTCGATTACTTCAGTTGTTGAATTAATTCTAACGCTTTCGATACCGTTCAGACAACTCTTTCTAACTTTGTATCCTTCACTTACAGCTATTATTTGTCCGTTCTTTGCCTTGAGTCTGAATCGGTGTTCTCCAGCCTTATCCAGGTACATTTCAAACTTTGGGTTCTTGCACTTTTCAGCATCCTCTTTTGTCTGGTCTTCCAGAGCAGCTACTGGCGCATTTGTCATAACGCTCTTAATACCGTTCATGCATGCCGGCTTTGATTTATATACTTCTGACGTTGCTATAACCTCACCATTGGACGCCTTAAGATCAAACTTTATTCCTGTGTTTGTCTTCCTTATTACATACTTCCCTATTCTTTTTGGCTCAGCCCTTTCTTCTGGCTCCTCAATAAGAGGTGTATCAGCTGATGTATC
>JBGUVT010000014.1:0-9650 GCA_045220485.1 Anaerovoracaceae bacterium
TATAAATATGAACATAACAGTAATAGGGGGAGGAAATATCGGTACACAGTTTGCTGTTCATAGTTCAGACAAAGGGCATTCTGTAAAAATGTTTACTTCTAATCCCAGTCGTTTTTCGAAGCATCTATTCATAGTAGATAAATCGGATAATGTCATAAAAGAGGGGAAGATAGTACTTGCCACGAGCGACCCGCATGAAGCACTGCATGATGCAGAGATGATCATGATAACAATGCCACCTACCATGATGATCCCTCTTGCGCAGATAGTTTACGAATACGCGGATCCCCATGCTGTCATCGGATTTGTGCCGGGTAACGGAGGATTCGAGTTTGCATTCAGGGATTGCATAGAGAGAGGAAATGTTTTATTCGGGATAGATCGTGTACCAGCTATAGCAAGACTTAAAGAAAGAGGCCGGACTGTATGCTGCTCGGGCTACAAAGACAGGCTGTATGTTGCTGCGCTTCCTTCGAGTCATACTGAAGAATGCGCAGCGCTGATAGAAAGCATCTACGATATCCCGTGTGTGAGACTTCCGGGGTTTATGGCTCTTACGCTTACACCATCGAATCCGATACTTCATACTGCAAGGCTGATGACCATATTCAGTGACTATGAGCCGGGCGTGACATATGAATCGCTCCCTTTGTTCTATGAAGAATGGGATGATGCTTCATCTGAATTGCTGCTGGCATGCGACGATGAGATACAAGATATTTGCAGGGCTTTGCCGTGGTTTGGACTTGAGTATGTGGTATCTGAGCGTGAATTTTATAATGCGGATACAGTGGAAGAGATGACATACGCCATCCGCACAGCTACACCTTCGGTATGTTCTGATGCTCTTGACATTAAGGGAAGAGGACTGTCAGGTCTCAGGAAAAGAAGAAAACAGAGGTGGCAGCGCATAGAACAACATATAAAAAGAAGGTCTGACTGGAGAGAGATTCTTGAAGAACGGCGAAACAGAAGACGTGAAGAGAATACAGAAGGGCTTATTCCAGACCTTCACTCGCGGTACTTCACTGCAGACTTCCCTTATGGGCTTTCAGTGATACAACAGATCGGAAAGATTGCCGGAGTAGCGATGCCTAATATAGACAAGCTCATAGAGTGGTATGACAACATAGCAATCATAAATGATAAGCTGCGTCTGTCTGATTATGGAATCACAGACGTTGAGAGCCTTAAGGAATTCTATCTTACCTGATAATTAAATCTTTAATGCAGGTAAAATCGTTGGACTTGGGTATATACAAGCATAGAAGGAAATACCTAGACAAGATATGCAGTGTTAAACTGTATACTGGTTCATTATGAACAGGAACTCTGCGCGGCTAGTGACGTTTGATTTACGGTATATACGCTGGACATGGACTTTTGCAGTATTCGGACTGATTGATAGTTCTTCGGAAATCTCGTCAGCACTCTTGCCGCGTAATAACAATTCAGCAACCTGACGCTCTCTTCTGGTCAGATTAAATTTCTCAAGCGCTGTGTTATTGTGCGTAAAAAGACAAAACAGCAGACTGCTGAAGACTGAGAACTTGCTCTCTGTCTGAAGCTGTCTGCTGTTTACGTTAAGAGGCTGCCACATTTTATTCAAATGCGACAGCCCCTTATGTTGGGCAGGCAAGCCGCTGTTTTCTTATTATTGCTCAGTGGTCATATCGATGTCTGCCAGACCGTCCTGAGCGTTCTTAAATACCAGCAGATCCACACCTTTTATAAGCTCCACGATCCGTGACACTCCGCTCACATAGGCGTCGTCCATGCCCGTCGTGATTCAGCCCAGAACAAAGGTTGGTTTGGTATTTGATACTGATGTTGAAGACAGAAAAGCATTGGATAAGAACATTGAGATGCTCAAAAAGTATTGCAGCAATATTACTGTTATTAACATGATGCAGGTGCTGGATTTTGAGGATGAAATTGTCAGAAGCACAGATGTAGGTAGGGCGCAGGACTTGACAAAGAGCAGAAGTGTGAGCAACTTTAAAACGGACTTCTGCAGAATGAAAGTAAATGATTGCAGAAGTCTCATGGAAAGGTATCAGTTCGATATAAAGAAAATGTGGACAGCAGAGCCGCCAACAGCATTCATGGATTTAAACCAGGAATCATACAGAGAGCTAATCGTAATCTCAAAATGAGGCATGCCTTTTGACCTGCTGTACTTGACTTGTGAGAGCCGTTCTATGAACGGCTCTATTCTCTGTAATGGCTGAAAAGACTGGCTTCGTTCGATAGGCTCACTTCATAACAGCTTCCGGGTGTTTGAAGGAATCATGTTATTTAAGTACAGTTTGCAATTATGATATCTGCAACACCTTTGCTCTGATGCAGGATTCTGTGCATATCTTCGACATATTCATCTTTCATGCCGGTAGATATCCAGTCTATAGTCAGGCCGAAGCAGGAACATTTGAAATATCTTATTATCAATTGTTTATCATGATCAGAAAGCTGGGTATCCGGAAAGACGGTTTTCAGATACTTTGCTACTACATATTCACATATTTTCCACAGCATATCTACATAAATCGTCCTGTTCCCTGAATTGTAAATATGCATGACTGCATTTTTCTTTGCTTTCATTGTCTGCGTGATTGCATCAAGACATTCTTCAAGTGAATTGAGCTCGGGGTACATCTCAACTATGTGATCAAAATCATTTTCACACATCTCTTCAAGCAGCATACATATGTCCTGATAGTGGTAATAAAAGGTATTGCGGTTGACACCGCATTTTTCCGAAATGTCTTTGACAGTTATCTTTCCCAAAGGTTTTTCGTTAAGTAATTCAAGAAAAGCATCCTGTATCGCCTTCTTTGTAAAGTTTGAATTGGACAAACTGTAACCTCCCTAGTCATTTTTCCCTCGCTGTCTGATTTATAGGCAGCAGAGCCCTTTTACCCATTTATGAAAAAACTTAGAAGAAATACTATACAGTCAGCCTGTTAAGTGCAACGGCAGTTGTCTGACGTGGCTGATATGAATATTGTAGTACTTTTTAGTACCATAAAAGTGTAGTTGACAGAGAGCAATCTCTGCAGCTGCACTTATTTTTATATAATGAGGGAACAGTTGGTCTGGCGAGGTCGCTTTTTGGATCATAGCATCCGTCAATAAAACTGTCAGCCATCCCCTTGTTATATGGACTCGATTAAGCAGGTTGGGATATTCTCCCGTGTAACGAACTAAAAAGAGTTGTAATAAGTGCGGATGGGAACAACTGCAAATCTATTCAGGGAGGTTCGTTATGGTTAGCGTTGGAATTGATATTTCTAAAGGAAAAAGCACCGTATGCATGATGAGGCCATATGGAGAAATAGTGTTAGGGCCGATTGAAATATCTCATGAAGATTCTGAACTCAGGGCATTGGTAAAAGTCATTAAAGGCCTGAATGAGGAGGTAAAAGTGGTAATGGAAGCAACCGGCATATACCATTTGCCAGTACTGACATATTTGAAGGATCAGGGGCTCTTCGTAGCTGTAATCAATCCATACCGGATGAAGCAATACAGAATACAAGGGCTGCGTAGGGTCAAGACAGATAAGGCTGATTCGATGGCCATAGCAAAATATGGTATCGACAATTGGTATTCGCTGAAAGATTACATTGCATCGGAGGAGAAATACACAGAATTGACATTGTTAAGCAGACAGTATCGCCACTATATGAGGATCCATGTAGCTTCATTGCAAGAACTTACACATATACTGGATTATACGATGCCTGGACTAAAGGGGCAGCTCAAGAGCTGGGGTCCTGAAAACGGAAAGGATAAACTCGCCGACTTTGTTGAACAATATTGGCATTATGACATAATCAGGAAGAAGTCCGAAAGGCAATTCATTGATAGCTACCAAAAGTGGGCAAAGAAAAAGGGATACCATCGCAGTCAGAATAAAGCCGCTAAGATCTATTCGATGGCTAAAGAAGGTATCCCGACATTACCAGCAGATCAAACCACTAAAATGCTGGTAATCCAGGCCATTGAAGTCCTGAGAAGAGTCGATGAAACTCTCAATACGATATTAGCACGAATGCAGGAAATCGCCAATACTTTGCCAGAGTACCCCGTAGTCCGATCCATGGGCGGCGTAGGTGATGTTCTTGCCACAAGACTAATTGCCGACATAGGTGACGTTAGAAGATTCCATAACAGTAAAGCGTTGATTGCCTATGCTGGGATAGATGCACCTCCATACCAATCAGGTCAATTCGTAGGAACAAACCGAAGTATTTCTAAAAGAGGATCATCTGCTATACGCAAAACGGGTTATGAGGTTATGCGTTCACTGAAATCGCATCCATCGCCTGAAGATGATGCAGTATACAGATTCATCTTGAAAAAGGAAGCTGAGGGAAAGCCCAAGAGAGTTGCAAAGATGGCTGGATTGAATAAATTCCTGCGCATCTATTATGCGAGAGTAATGGAGGTGTATAACTGCTAAAAGAATAAGTCTAAGATGTATTGAATGGGCTGGCGAGCACCGGCCTTTTTGTGGTGCATAAGTGTGCTAATGATAAAAAACCTGCTAGCAAACGCAAGGTAAGACTTGACTTTTGTTAGCAGGTTTTAATGCCTATAAAACAGACATATCTGGCAGAATGTCTGACTTTAAAAGGAGTTGATAAAAGTGAAACGGAGATTGCTGAACATAAGCGTTTATACGATATTTTTCATTATTATGCTGTCTGTTTTCGGATATCTTGGAAGTGTATTCAGTGAGCTGAATTCTATGGATCTGTATCATTGCTCTTCAACAGAGGTCGGCAAAGAATTTGCTGCGCCTAGTGAGGAGGAGATGCTTGCAGATTCGCAGGAAGCAGAAGCAGCCCGAATGACAAAAGGCTATATCACAAAAAGCATGGCTGACAGCGGGATATTGAATGATGTTAAGGTCGATTACGGGAAAAAATGTATTATATGCAGGATCATTGCAGATGGTACAACTCAGGCAATACAGGATGGAAATGATGAAAAGTGGAAGGATATTTGCGATCTTGCATGCGACTGCAGCAAAGAATGGACAGAAGGCATCAGAAAGGCTGGGCTGGATGGATGGGATTTCAGCATCGTGATCCTTAATGATTACTATCCGAAAAATGCGCTGGCGATTTTTACTGATGGAGAGAACATATACAACTGTAAGGTCGATACAGAAAAAGTAGCAGCGTGAATTTGCTGCGGTACTGTCATTAAAGGAGAGGGAGAATGAAATTTGGGAATACTGTAGTCAAGCACAGAAGAATAATACTAATTGCAGCTTTAGTGCTCCTAATTCCGTCTGTGCTGGGCGTGATCGCCACAAGGATCAATTATGACATGTTATATTACCTCCCTGAGGATATAGAAACAGTTCAGGGACAGAACGTCCTTCTGGATGAATTCGGGAAGGGAGGCTTTTCTATTGTAGTTGTTGAGGACATGAAGTCTGACGATGTATCCCGGATGTCTAAAAGGATAGAAGAGGTCGATCATGTCGACAGTGTGATCGATTTGGAAAGCATACTCGACCCTTCCATACCGCGAAGCATGCTGCCGGATATTGTAAATGACAGCATCAACAATCCTGACGCATCCATGATCGTCGTATTCTTCGATTCTTCTACCTCATCGGAGGAAACTCTGAATGCGGTTTCAGACATTAGAGAAATTCTTACGAAGACATCCTATATTTCCGGAATGAGCTCGCTTGTGCTTGATCTTAAGAACCTGTGTGAAAGAGAAGAAGCAAAATATGTCGCGGTCGCGGTCGTTATGGCGCTTGCCGCAATGATGCTCCTGCTGGACTCGTTTGCGATACCGTTCCTGTTCCTGATCGGAATAGGCATGGCGATCCTCTATAACATGGGTACAAACATTCTTTTCGGAGAAATATCATTTATAACCATGGCCATTGCAGCGGTTCTTCAGCTTGCTGTCACTATGGATTATTCAATATTTTTATGGCATCGGTATACCGAGAAACTGGATGAAGCTGAACAGGGGGACAGCGGAGAAGATGGGAAAGAACTGGAACGCAGAGCCATGGCGGAAGCGATCAATGATACGCTGACTTCTGTTGCGGGCAGTTCAATTACCACTATCGCAGGTTTCCTGGCACTTTGCTTCATGACTTACACGATGGGCCGGGATCTTGGCCTTGTAATGGCAAAGGGGGTCATGTTTGGGGTGCTTGCAAGCGTTACTGTTCTTCCGGTCATGATATTGAAATTCTCAGGACTTCTCAGGAAGACAAGACACAGATCCCTTATACCGGATATGACCGGTTTCGCTCACATTCTTACAGGTAGGTATTGGGCATACATTCTGGTTTTCGTTATCGCTCTGGTACCGGCCGTCATTTTTTACAATCAGAAGAATGTGGTCTACGACTTCACCAAGATGTTCTCGAGCAATGCCGAGAGCATGGCAGATGAAGACAAGCAGTTCATGATCGCCAATGACAAACTCCGCGAGGACTTTGATATCGGAACATCGCACATCATTATCGCTGATGCGGATCTTCCTGCTAAAGAAGGAAGGGCGATGTGCAAAGAGATAGAAGAACTGGATGGTGTCAAAAGCGTGCTTGGGATCGACGCACTTCTTGGCACCGCTATACCAAGGAACATGCTGCCAGATCAGGTCAGTGAAGCGCTGATAGGAGATCAGCATCAGATGATCCTCGTCAACTGCGCTTATAGAGTATCGACTGAGGAATGCAATAACCAGATCGACCGTATCAATGAGATCATGGACAAATATGATGCAAGCGCTGCTCTTATCGGAGAAGGTCCGGCAACCAAAGACCTGATACAGATAACCGGCAGGGATTTTACGGTAGTCAACTGGATATCCATCGGCATGGTGTTCGTGATAATACTGCTTGTGCTTAAGTCGGCATCGTTGCCGGTTATCCTCGTGTTGGCCATAGAATTCGCAATAATACTCAATCTGGGTATATGCGGCTATACAGGCCTTGAACTACCGTTCATCGTACCTGTGCTGATCAGTACTATACAGCTTGGGTCGACTGTTGACTATGCGATCCTCCTCTCTACCAGATACAAACAGGAAAGGATCGGGGGCAGGAAGAAAAGGGATGCAATCGAAGAGGCTGCCCATACTTCAATACCATCGATAATAGTAAGTGCGCTTGGCTTTTTCACAGCGACGGTGGGAGTTGCCGTTTACTCTGATATCGCCATCATAAGTACGGTATGCGGGCTTATGGCCCGGGGAGCGGTGATAAGCATGTTCACGGTCATATTTTTGCTGCCGTCACTGCTTATGGCATCTGACAAGCTCATCTGCAGGACCACAGTGGGAATGAAAGAATCTATCAATGAGCATTCACCTGTAAACGGGGATGCAGCTATATGCTAAGGAGAGGGTATAAATGAAAAATAATATCAATAAAGAAAAGGCATATAAGATCATTGCAATGGTGCTGTCCGTAGTAATGGTTCTCGGATCCCTGCTATGGATAGCCGAGAAAGGAAGCAGCGCAGCAGAGAGCAATGCTGAGGATACTACAGAAACTCAGGAAGCGATCGAAAAAGAATATCCTGATCTCCTCGCGTCACACTGTCAGGACGGAGAGGTCAGCAAAGAGGAAGTCATCTATGTAGCCATGGACGCAGATGGGAATATACAGGATACCTCGGTCACAGAATGGCTTCATAACGGTACAGGAGCTGAAAGCATCAATGATGTTTCAACTCTGAATGACATAGAAAACACATCAAATGACAAGCCGTTCACACGCGACGGCAACAGTGTGGTCTGGGAGGCGGACGGATCCGATATCAAGTACAAAGGTACGATTGATAAGGAACTTCCGGTCAGTGTGAAGGTAAGATATTATCTCGACGGTAAGAGCATCAGCGCCGGGGATATCGCTGGAAAGGCAGGAAACGTAACGATCAGATTCGACTATACAATCAATACAGAAGCAACATCGAACGGATATGTATTCAAAACACCTTATACTATGGCTAGCGGTGTCATTCTGGACGATGAACACTTTACAGATGTCAAAGTCAACGACGGGAAAGTGATAGACGACGGGAATAAATGCATCTGCCTCGGTCTTGCGTTCCCGGGATTGGCAGAAAATCTGGACATACACTCAACTGAATTCGAGATCCCGGAAACTGTTATGATCTCGGCATATACGGATCGCTTTGAGATAGACGGCACCTATACAGTTGCAATGACAGGTATGCTCTCGGACATAGACTTTGATGGCAGCGATTCACTGGAATCAAAAATAGAGCAGCTCCAGGATGGTATGGAAAAACTCGGAGACGCATCTGACAAGTTGGTCAAAGGTGCTGACCAGCTGACTGACGGGGCATATGAACTAGCGGAAGGCGCAGGCAAGATATCGGATGGAGCAGCGTCTGCTGCAGCAGGAGCAGATCAGCTTGCGAGCGGTCTTGATAAGATAAGCGATAAGTCAGGAGAATTGAACGGTGGGGCCAGAGAGGTGTTCAATACTCTGCTCTCCACAGCGCAGACTCAGATCGAAGCGACCGGCCTTAGTGTGGGCAGCCTGACAATAGGAAATTACAAGGATAAACTCGGGCAGGTGATCGATTCGCTTGACAAGGATAAAGTGTATGAACAGGCGCTTAAACAGGTCACTGCTGAAGTCGAAAAGAACAGAGACACAATTGAGACCGGAGTCACTGCAGCTGTTAAAGAGCTCGTAACGACTAATGTTACCGCCGGCGTTGAGGATAATGTCAAGGATCAGGTAACAGCTGGCGTAAAGGTAAGTGTAGAGGCTGCAGTAAAAGAAGCTGTAATAAAACAGGCTGTAAATATGAGTGTTGAAGACTATGAAGCTGCAGCTTCTGCCGGACAGATCTCTGAGGAAATCAGGAATCAAATTGAAGAGACAATAAAACAGCAGACCACTGCAAAAATGGCCAGCGATGAAATAAAGGCTCAGATCGAAGTGCTGGTAAAAGAGAAGATGAGCAGTGAAGAAGTTAGGTCCAAGATCAGTCAGCTTATTGGACAAACAATGGCGAGCGATGAGATCAGCCAGCAGATAGCTAACGGGACCGAAGCAAAGATACAGGAACTCATAAATGAAGCCATGGAATCTGAGGAGGTACAAAACAAGCTTGCTGAAGCAGAAGAAGGGGCTAAAGCTGTTATCGCTTTGAAGACATCACTAGATAAGTATAACGCATTTTATCTGGGGGTCCTTGCATACACATCGGCAGTAGATCAGGCATCTGATGGAGCAAATAAGCTATCAAAGGGAGCATCTGAACTAAGCGATGGAGCCGCTCAGCTGTCAGATGGTGCGTCCAATCTGTATGAAGGCGCAAGCAAGCTCTATGATGGCATGGATACTTTCGACAGGGAAGGTGTCAGAAAACTGATAGCATCTCTCGATGAAGCCGGGGTAAAAGATCTGTTTGATCGATTCAGCGCTCTTGCGGATGTATCCGGCAGAGATTCGCTGATCGGCGGAATAGCAGACAATATGGATGGCGAGAGCAGGATCATCGTCAAAACAGGTAAGATTGCAGCAAACAATTGAATAGCGTTCTGATCCGCTTCCCAGCGGAACAGATAGCTATACATTTCATAAAGCCGCAGATAACAGTGCTTATCTGCGGCTCCCTCTC
>JBGUVT010000015.1:0-14008 GCA_045220485.1 Anaerovoracaceae bacterium
CAGAATGTCGCTTAGCGATGCTAAAAAAGCTATCAAGGCAGCAGGTTTCAAAGTCGGCAACATTACATATGACTGGGATTCTACTATCGGCAAAGGATATGTCATTTATCAGCAGTATCAGGCTAATTCCCAGCTTGATAAAGGAACAGCCATCGACCTTCAGGTAAGTTCAGGACCGGAGCCGGCTCCTGAAGTGCCTGCCACTAATGATGGCGGAACCACTACTGAAACCAATCCTAATCCTGAAGAGCAGCAACAGCAGCAGCAACCGCAACAGTAACGGCTAACGGAACGGATCGCGTATGACAGGTACTGTTGTCAAGGGAATAGGCGGATTTTACTTTGTTTACGACGGCGATTCAGTCGTCATGGGCAAAGCGCGCGGAAATCTCAAGAGAAATAAAGAACTCATATACGTGGGTGATATTGTCGATTTTGATATAGACGAAAACGACAAGGACGGTGAATGCGTCATCCATCGTGTTATAGAAAGAAAGAATTGCCTTACACGGCCACCGGTATCCAATCTGGATATCCTCGTGGTCGTGTTTTCATTAGTACAGCCGGCAGTCAATTACCCTGTGGTAGATAAGCTTATCGCGGGCTGTGAGCTTGCCGGGATAGACCCGTTGATATGCATTTCAAAGGCGGATCTGGCAGATCCTGAAGCCTTAGCAGAAGCACTTGCAGTTTATTCAGATATCTATCCGTCTGTGAGCGTGAACGGTATAAGCGGAGAAGGCATTGAAGAACTCAGGCAGCTGATCAGCGGAAAAAAGGTGGCCCTGGCCGGTCCCTCCGGAGTAGGAAAGTCAACCATAACCAATCTGCTCCACGCCGGTGAACCGGGCATAGCCGAGGCAGAAGAAGCACTTCTGAAAGCAGCTACAGGGCATATAAGCAAAAAGACAGGACGAGGAAGACACACCACCAGACATGTGGAGATATTCCCTATGTCAGACGGAACGATGCTTTACGATACGCCGGGATTCACTTCACTCGATATGCCGGTTATAGAACCTATAGCAGTAAGGGAGCTTTTCCCGGAGTTCCGGGGGCTTGAAACCGGATGCCGTTATTCGGACTGCATGCATATAAATGAGCCGGAATGCGCTGTTAAAGAAGCACTTCAGCATGGTATAATATCTATAACAAGATATGAGTCTTATAAATCAATGACAGAAGAGGTGAAGAAATGGCAAAAATAGCACCTTCGATACTTGCGGCCGACTTTGCAAGGCTGGGCGAGGATGTAAAAGATATATGCGACAGAGGTATTGATTATCTTCATATAGATGTAATGGACGGTTCATTTGTACCGAATATAAGCTTCGGTGCAGGCGTTATGAAAAGTCTCAACAACATTACAACTGTGCCGTACGATGTGCATCTGATGATATGGGATCCTGACAGATACATAGAAAACTTCATCACACCGGTCACTGAATTCATTACAGTACACTATGAGGCCTGCGATGATCTTGCCTGTACCTTGAAACATATAAAGGAATCCGGAGCAAAAGCAGGCGTTTCCATCAAACCGGGCACTGCACCTGAAGTACTGGATGAATATCTGACTGATATCGACCAGATCCTTGTTATGTCAGTAGAGCCGGGATTCGGAGGTCAGAAATTCATGGACAGCAGCCTCCCTAAAATCGCTTATTACAAAGCCAGACGTGAAGAACTTGGACTTGATTATGTCATTTCTGTTGACGGAGGCGTAGGATCCGCAAATGCGCATCTTGTAAGGGATGCCGGTGTGGATATGATAGTTGCAGGGTCAGCCGTATTCAAAGCTGCTGACAGGACTGCTGAGATCGCAGCAATCAAAGGGCAGTACTAAAAAGCTGCATATACTGAATAAAAACCGACAGTTTTTCAACTTCAAAAACTGTACAGTTTTGATAATTAAAACTCTTTAGAATCAGCGGCAGGAGATACCTGCCATGCTGAGAAGAAAACTAGCATTATATACATTGCTTTACATCGCCGGTATCACTGCCGGCTTTTTTATGTTTGAAAGAGCACGCATTACCGAGGCGGCTGGTTTCTGCGCTGCTGTAATTGCTGCGGTATTTTTTACAGAAGCGTCCGCCCAGGCAGACTCTTTTTCACATAAAAGAAGATGGAATGAAGCCGCACCCGCAGAGAAGCATCTGAATATGAAAACGGAGCTGATTGATAATCAGAAGACCGGACTCGCAATGATGTTTTTAGCCGGATTTCTGATATTTGCGTTCAGATCACTGGCATATAACTCCGCAATGACATATGTAATTGACAAGAATTATGTAAGAGGAAAGGTGGTTTCGGTTTCAGTAAAAGATGACAAGGTCCGGTTTACTATAAAAAACAGCGAAAGAGGTCCGGATAAGATACTTGTGACGCTTGATGAAAAGGCAGCAGTACGTTCAGCTGAAAAGGCCGGATCACGTACAGCAGAAGCGTTTGTGCGGTCCGGAGCATACGGCTATACAGGGGCGATGATTGAGGCAAGAGGAGAATTCTCAGAGATTCCAGCTGCAGATGATCCGGGCTGCTTTGATTATGGTCTGTATATGAAAAGCAAGGGGGTCACAGTACGGTTCAATGCCTACATCCTTGAAGTCACAGACAGCAGGATATCACTGAGTACCCGTATCAGATATTATCTGTACAGTGCCAGAGAGTCTTTTATCAGCAAATTCGATACGTATATTCAGGGATTCATACGAGGAGTTATCTTCGGTGACAAATCAGATATAGATGAAGATGTGCTCGAAGAATTCAACAGCAACTCAACAGGACACATACTGGCGGTCAGCGGTCTGCATGTAGGTTTTTTGTATGGATTACTGCGTTTCCTTACTGCGCGGAAAAGAACGCTGCCGGTTTCGCTTTTCATCATTTCAATCATTTTACTTTACGGTGAAATGACAATGTGGAGCCCGGCAACGGTCAGAGCATGCATTGTAATGACAGTCAGTCTTTTATCAACACATCTCAGAAGATGCTCAGATCTGCTTACATCTGTAAGTTTTGCAGCTTTTATAATACTTACCTGCCAGCCATATCAGCTGTTCAACTCAGGCTTTCAACTGTCATTTCTGGCTCTGTGCGGTATAGCTTTCTTTACCGGACCGATCGCATCAGTAACCGGTGAGGCAATAGCTGTAATGCTTGCGGTTCAGATTGGAACCATACCGGTGATCGCATACTCATACTGCAGCATCAATCCCTTGTCGATATTTATCAATATACCCGTCATATTACTTGCATCTGTACTGGTGCCTGTCTGCATACTGATGCTTATACTGGAATCACTTTACGGCAGAGTACCGGCAACAGGTATAAATCTGGCGGAACTGATATCCTATGCAATAATAAAGATCAACCATCTGCTTAACTTTGGAGGGAGTTTCTCCATAAGGACTGCCGGCCCCGGAGCTGCTTTGATTATAGTGTTTTATCTGATGCTGTTCGGGCTAGCGTCTGAATGGGCAAGGATAATGCTTCTGAGAAAAGAGTTTAAGGCTGTTCTGAAACAGGGAGTACTTATTCTGATGCCGCTGGCAATGCTTTTCTCCTGTCTTTACGACACTATATCCGACGACGAAATAGTATTTGTCGCAGTCGGACAGGGAGACAGCGTTCATATAAGGGCTGAAGGGCACGATATACTGATAGACGGGGGCGGTCAGGCAGAATACGGAAAAGATGATGATAGTGGTTACAATGTAGGGAAAAACATTCTGATGCCATATCTGATGCATGGCGGTGCTGATGCTGTAGATATAGCGCTGGTAACACATCTGCATGCGGATCATTACAAAGGAATAATGGAATTATCTGAAATTTTTCCGGTCGGCGCTATAGGCATACCTGCGGATTACAGAGGTAATTCAGATTCAATGCCTGATCCGTCAAAGGTCTTATACATACACCCGGATGCACGGATAGATATTTCAGATAATGTATATATTGAAACAATCTGGCCGGTCGAAGTATCCGATGAACCGGTCGCCGCTGACGACCCGAACGAGCACAATAGTGTATATATGATACATTACTATGAGCAGAAAATAATGGTCACCGGCGATCTGCTTGAAGCGGATGAGCTGGAAATGGTCGAGTACTATAAAGATACCGATAAACTGAAGTGCGATATTCTTAAAGTAGCGCATCATGGCAGCAAATCAAGCTCCAGCGAAGCATTTCTTGATGCTGTAAAACCACGTATAGCTGTGATACAGTGCGGACGCAATAATTTCTATGGACATCCTCACAAACAGACACTGGAGCGTCTGGAAGACCGCGGGATCAGAGTATTCCGTACTGATATCTCAGGAGCAGTCGGGATCGACATCCACGGAGAGAATATATCGGTGGACCTTTACAAAGAAGCACAGAAGTGATCATTGTTGGGCAAAGATCCGGCGGGGTGTGGTATACTGTTTTAGTAATGGCATATAAGGACTTTGTAAATGACAGAAAAAAAGGAATACTGAAGGATGTTCTGCTTTTTTACGGAGCAGAAGATTTTCTGATGAACTGGGCAATAGAAAGCATAGTCGCTGATTATGTTGATGAAGCAGCCCGGGATATCGATCTGATCCATCTTGAAGGAGAGCAGGTCACTGCTGCAGATATTATGGCTCAGGCAAGGGCATATTCCATGTTCTCAGATAAGAGAGTAGTTGTAGTGCGAAATTATCTGCCGCTTTTCAGAAAAGCAGCAGATGCAAGTGCCGATGAACTGCTTAAATTTGCTTCCGGACCGCAGGATTCTTCAATTGTCATTTTTGTTGTTGAAAGCAGATTCTCACCGGATATCACTTCGTATGGAAAGAAGCTGGCAAAAGCCTGTGGCGCATATGAATTTGCGCGTCTTGAGAGGGCAGATATAAAGGCGTTCATTACCAAGAGAGTTCATAATGCCGGCAAGATGATCGCAAGACGTGAGCTGGAGCACATGATAGATGTGACCGGCTATTACAATAAAGGGAGCCAGTATGATCTTGCCAGTCTGGAGAAAGACATTGACAAGATAGTAAAGGCCTGCAGCGGCGATTCTATTAGCTCTCAGCTTATAGAGGAGATACTGATAGGGGACAGCGACAGGTTCGTGTTCAGCCTGGTAGATGCACTTGTTGCCGGTGACAGAGGAAAAGCACTTGCGATTGCTGAAGCCATAATAAGAGATGAAGACGGATCGATGGCGGTTCTCGCGCTGCTGACCAGGCAGTTCGAGATTATGTATGATGCAGTAGAACTGAACGAAAAAGGCTACAGCATATCACAGATGGCAAAGAAGACCGGCGTTAACGAGTTCAGGTTCAAGCGGGCGTTCAACGCTGCGGGGAGATACAGCAAAAGGCGCATTGGAAAGATACTGACAGAACTCTATAACACCGACAGAGACATAAAAAGCGGCAACATCGATAAGGATGTTGCCCTGGAACTGATAGCTATATCAGCCTGCCCGTAGCGGCAGGCTTTTCTATTTTGCAGAGGCAATAAGCTCACGCGCTGCTTCGAGAGCATTTTCGCTCTCTGATGACCCGCTGAACAGTGCAGCTATCATGCGGACCTTTGATTCTTCGTCAAGATGGCCGATATTAGTATATGATTTCGAGTTGTCGATGGACTTGCTGATAAGATAATTATCGTCACCATAAGCTGCTATCTGAGGCAGATGAGTGACAGATATGATCTGTCTGTGACCGGCTATCTCCGAAAGCTTTCTTCCGACTACAAGGGCGGTATGTCCGCTGATACCCGTATCGATCTCATCGAAGATCATGGTCTCAACACGGTCGGTTTCACCGATTATATGTTTGAACGCGAGCATTATCCTTGAGATCTCACCGCCTGAAGCAATCTTTGTAAGCGGCATCAGAGGATCGCCGGGGTTTGTAGATATAAGAAACTCCACTTTGTCAAAACCAAGAGGACCGATCTCATCAAGTCTGGTGATCTCAATACTGAATTCTGAATTGGCGAATTCAAGATCGCCAAGCTCCTTTATAATAGCCGATTCGAGTCTTGACGCGATTATATGTCTGAGCTCGCTCACATGCTCAGCCTGTGACTCAAGCGCGGCATATTTTTTATGCGCAGCTTCGGCAAGACGTTTCTTTTCACTGTCGAAGTTCTGCATCATCTCAAGCCGTCCGCTGAGCTCATCCCTGAATGCCAGAATTTCATCGACTGATTTACGGTATTTGCGCTTAGCATCTTCAATTACCGCCAGACGGGAAGAAACCTCATCCATGTCCTGCTCAGAAAAGCTGAGTGAGGATAGCAGATCACGCAGCCCGGAAGCAATATCGTCGAGCGAATAGTATGCGTCATATGCCTGTGAAGCCATGGAAGAAATCTTATCGCTGTAATTCCCGATGTCGGTAAGGTCAGAAGCCACGCGGCTCAGATCATCTAGAAGGGAAGGCCCGCCTTCGTATCCGGTGCCCTGAAGAAGGTCATACGAAGAGCGAACGCTCTGAAAGATACGGGAGCTGTTCTTCATCATTGCCAGGCGGTCCTGAAGCTCTTCATCCTCGCCGGCGTACAGACCCAGATCCTGAATGTATTTGTATTCGAATTTATAGTAATCCTGCTGCCTGGCAGCATCCGCCTCGGCTTTCAGAAGGTCATCGTATTCTTTCTGTGCAGCCTTGTATTCATCATAGAAGGAACGTAGTTTATCGAGTTCAGGTGACAGAACTTCACTGTGATAGCTGTCGGTAATAAGGATGTGATTTTCAGGATCCAGGATCTTCTGATTGTCATACTGCCCGTGTATGTCTATCCAGTCGCTGCAGAAATTCCTTATCTGACCCAGGGTAACCATTTCACCGTTAAGTTTTGATACGGATTTGCCGCCTGAAAGGATCTCGCGTGAAATGATAACTTCCTCATCATTCTTTGTGCCTGCAATCTGAATGAAAGCTCTGTCAGCTCCGGTACGTACCATTGTTGTATCAGCTCTGTCACCAAGCACAGTGCTTACTGCTGTTATAAGAACAGATTTACCTGCACCTGTCTCACCTGTGATCACATTAAAACCGGCACCCAGGTCAAAAGACAGGTGCTCGATGGTCGCAAAATTGTTTATCTCAATACGGTCGATCATTGGCTGTTAGTCGTTGGAGTTGAGGATCCTGTCGAACTCGGCTGTAATATAAGGAACATTTTCTTCATTGTCCACGATGACAAGCATGGTGTTGTCGCCGCAGACCGAACCGACCATATGCTCAAGGCTTAAAGTATCAATTGCTTCACCTGCAGCACCGGCACATCCCGGAAGAGTTTTCACTACGATCAGATTCTGCGCGCACGCATATGAAAGGGTGGTCTCCCTGAAGATCTTAACGAAACGGTCCGAAATCGGCCGGTTGTCGTAATTGCCTGAAGTATACCTGTATTTGCCGTCTTTTCCCTGGCCCTTAACGAGCTGCAGCTCACGTATATCCCGGGATACTGTAGCCTGCGTAACGCTATATCCTGCATCTCTGAGAAGGTTGAGGAGCTGGTCCTGAGTCTCGACTTCATTAGTCTTTATGATTTCCAGTATTTTATTCTGTCTTGAAAGTCTCATGTATGCCTCCGTTCATCGGATAACGTTTTTCTCTAGTAGTATAGCATAAAAATACGCTGCGATGAATAAATAAAGAAAAAAGTGAATAAAGTGCCGTATAAAGTGCATTATCAGGCTAAAAACATGCGATTCCGGTTTTGCCGTGAAAAAAGCGGACAGATAAGCTTCTGTCGCAAAAAACGAACAAAAAACGAACATAGACAATGTATGCTAAAAATGGTAGAATCCAATGCATGAGGATACTTGGAATAGACCCGGGTTATGCCATAATGGGCTACGGGATAGTAGACTATAAAGGCAGCAAATTTACGCCTGTCGCATATGGCTCTATCACTACTGAATCACACACACCTAATGAAGAACGGCTGATGGTCCTGTATGATGAACTAAGCCGTATCATTGAGGAGTTCAGGCCTGAAGAAGCGTCTGTAGAAGAACTCTTCTACAATACAAACGCCACAACAGCTATAATGGTAGGTGAAGCCAGAGGCATGGCGCTTCTTGCGTGCGCAAAATCCGGAATAAAGATCTCGGAATATACGCCGCTTCAGATAAAGTCATCACTGACCGGTTACGGCAGAGCTGATAAAAAGCAGGTACAGACCATGGTAAAGATGATCCTGAACCTGAACGAAGTACCTAAACCTGACGATACCGCGGACGCGCTCGCAGCGGCTATCTGCCATGCACATCATGCCGGCGGCAGACTGGCAGCATTGCAGAAGCGCTGAAAACACTAAAAAGGAAAAAGACAGATGATCAGATTTCTAAGAGGTCAATACCTTTATTACGAATCAGGCTCAATGATAATAGAGACTGCAGCAGGCATAGGCTTCAGGGTCAATGTTTCAGATACCAGCAGCCTTCTTACGGCCCGCGAGGGAGAAGAGGTATGTGTTTATACCTACATGCAGGTGAAGGAAGACGGTATGGCTCTCTTCGGGTTTGCGGACTCCGATGCGCTTGCTCTTTTTGAGCAGCTCATAACTGTTAAAGGGGTAGGACCTAAGGCCGGTCTTGCGATAATGTCGCTGGGCACGCCAAACCAGATAAAATCCGTGATTTCTTCCGGAGACGCATCCGCTATATCCATGGCTCAGGGAGTAGGCAAAAAGACAGCAGAAAGAGTCATCCTGGAGCTTAAGGATAAAGTATCGGCACTTCCGTTCGACGGAGGCGATATCAGCAGCGGAATCTCACCGGCTGCTGTTCCGGGAAGCGGAGAGAGGGGCGAGGCCGTAATAGCTCTTACTACTCTCGGATACAGCAAGAAAGAAGCAGAGTCGGCTGTAGCTTCAGTAACTGAAGAAGATCTCAGCGCAGAGGAATACGTGAAGAAATCACTGAAGTTCCTTCTGTAAAAAATATACTTGTATATATCAAGGATAAAGTGAACTAAATGGATAACAGAGTAACACAGACAAAAGCAACACCGGGCGAGCTGGCAGGTGAATTGACACTCAGGCCGCAGTATCTAAGCGAGTATTGCGGGCAGACAGCAGCCAAGGATAATCTGTCGATATATATCGAGGCAGCCAAGATGAGAGGCGAGCCGCTCGATCACGTTCTGTTCTACGGACCTCCGGGACTGGGCAAGACTACACTGGCAGGCATCATTGCCAATGAGATGGGAGTAGATATAAAGATAACCTCAGGCCCGGCAATCGGCAGAGCGGGCGATCTCGCTGCCATTCTTACAAATCTTAATGATAATGATGTCCTGTTCATCGATGAGATACACAGGCTCAACAGATCGGTCGAAGAGGTACTGTATTCCGCGATGGAAGATTATGTACTGGACATTATTATAGGCAAAGGACCTGCTGCCAGATCTCTCAGGATCGATATTGCAAAGTTTACACTGATCGGAGCAACAACACGCGCCGGCAGTCTGTCCGGACCTCTCAGAGACAGATTCGGTATCGTAGAAAAGTTTGAGTTCTACACACCGGCAGAGATAAAGGAAATCCTTCGCAGGACAGCAAATGTACTGGATGCATCGATCGATGAAGCATCGCTCGATGAAATCGCAAGACGCTCGAGAGGAACTCCGCGAATCGGAAACAGACTTATAAAGCGTGTGAGGGATTTCTCATCTGTCATCTCAGACGGAAACATAGACATAAATATCACCTTAAAAGCGCTGGACGCGCTCGGTGTAGATGAGCTTGGACTTGAGAAGCTCGACAGAGACATTCTTTCAACAATAATAAAGGGATTCAACGGTGGCCCGGTCGGTATTGAGACCATAGCTTCGGCAATAGGCGAGGAGAGAGTCACGATCGAAGACGCCAACGAACCTTATCTTATACAGGCAGGCCTGATCTACAGAACTCAGAAGGGAAGAGTAGCATCACGCGCCGCATATGAACACATGGGGATGCTTGGGCTTTATAAAGAACCTGAAACCGAGCAGCTCCGCATGGATATAGAATAATGAGACTTGATGATTTTGATTATTATCTTCCAGAAGAACTTATAGCCCAGTCTCCGCTCGATCAGAGGGACGGATGCAGGCTGATGGTACTCGACAGACGTGAAAAGACGGTTGAACACCGTCATTTTTACGATATACTAGATTATGTAAACAAGGGCGATTGCCTGGTGCTTAATGACTCAAGAGTCATTCCTGCCAGAATGTACGGCCTTAAGAAAGGAACCGGCGCTCATATAGAACTCCTTCTGATCAAACGTATCGAAGGAGACAGATGGGAATGCATGGTAAAACCCGGGAAAAGGCTCCATGAAGGCGATACGGTTATACTTGCCGGAAAGACAGATACTGTTCCTGCCGGATGTGAAATACCTGAAGAAGGATTTACTCTTGTCAATGGTATTGAGCAGCCATTCCTTGCTCATGTACTCGGTATACATGATAAAGACAACGGCACAAGACTCGTAGAGTTTGAATATGACGGGATTTTCATGGAAAGACTCGAAGAGATAGGATCCATGCCGCTGCCGCCTTACATTACGAGAGCTGCGACAGATGCAGATAAAGAGATGTATCAGACAGTCTACAGCAGAATAGACGGATCTGTAGCCGCTCCGACCGCAGGCCTTCATTTTACTAAGGATCTTCTTGCGAAGGCAGCCGAAAAAGGTGTACGCATAGCTTATGTTACTCTCCATGTAGGTATCGGTACATTCAGGCCGGTAAAGGTAGATAACATAGAGGATCATAAGATGCACTTCGAAGAGTGCTCCATAGATGAGGAAAATGCCGCCATCATTAACGATACGATTGAACAGGGCGGACGCATCATATCGGTTGGAACAACATCGACCAGAACTCTGGAGAGCATGGCGGGAATGCCGTTCCAGCCTTTCCCGGGCAAAGGAATTGCCGGAAAGCCATTCAGAGTGAAAGCCGGAGAGACTTCCACAGGAATATTCATTTACCCGGGATACGAATTCAAGATAGTTGATGCACTCATCACAAACTTTCATCTTCCGAAATCCACCCTGCTTATGCTTATCTCAGCGCTTTACGACAGGGAAGAAATACTGAAAGCATACGATATCGCTGTAAAAGAACGGTACAGATTTTTCAGCTACGGCGACGCTATGCTGATAAAATAGGAGAACGCAATGGGCAATTCCGCGCTTATTTTCGAATTACTTCATAAGGACGCAAATACTAAGGCCAGAAGGGGACGTATCACTACTCCGCACGGCGTAATAGAGACTCCTGTTTTCATGCCTGTAGGCACACAGGCTACCGTAAAAGCAATGAAGCCGGAATCGGTTAAAGAGACCGGAGCGCAGATCATTCTTGGAAACACATATCACCTCTACCTCAGACCTGGAAGTGACATCATAAGAGAAGCAGGAGGACTCCACAAGTTCATGAACTGGGACAAGCCGATTCTTACTGACAGCGGCGGGTATCAGGTGTTCAGCCTTGGTCACATGCGCAAAATCACTGAGGAGGGAGTAAAGTTTCAGTCATATATCGACGGGAGCAGGCATATGCTGACTCCGGAGAAATCGATAGAGATACAGACGGATCTGGGCTCAGACATCATGATGGCGTTTGATGAGTGTGCTCCGCCTGATGCGGACTACGCATATATTGAAAGATCACAGGCCATGACTACACGCTGGCTTGAGAGATGTATTTCAGCCCATAAGAATACTGAGAAACAGGCCTTGTTCGGGATAATGCAGGGAGGCTTCTTTAAGGACCTGAGAGAAAAGAGCGCCAGAGCCATTGTTGATTTTGACTTACCGGGTTATGCGATTGGCGGCATTTCCGTTGGCGAGACAAAAGAGGAGTATATTGGTGTCCTCGAATACGCTCCGGATCTGCTTCCGGAGAACAAACCACGCTATGTTATGGGTATCGGAACACCGGACTACATTTTTGAAGCTGTAGAACACGGTGTGGATATGTTTGACTGCGTGGAACCAACAAGGATAGCCCGTCATGGGATGGCTATGACAAGCCGGGGAAGAATAAGTATCAAGAACGCAAGATTTGCCAGGGATTTTGGCCCTCTCGATCCTGAATGCGACTGTTATACATGCAGGAATTACAGCAGAGCCTATCTGCGGCATCTGTTCAGGGAAGGAGAGACACTCTCGCACATGCTACTCTCCGAACACAATCTCAGATTCCTTTCACACATGTGCGAGAATATAAGAGATGCTATAGAAGAAGACAGATTCGCGGAGTATAAAGCTGAATTTTATTCAAAATACTACGATAATAAGTAATTAAGTAATGGGTAGGCTTTCCATAAAAGTAAAAAAAGAATTCCTCAAAAAAGAGGCTTGCATGGAGGCAGCCCGTAAGATTATTTCAGAGGGGAGCATCAGCGGCATGAGCGAAATGCAACTTGCGCATGAGATCTATTTTCATGCTCTGGCTTCTTTCTTCTGTGAAAAAGTATTATTTCTGCACTGGATAAAAAAGTACGCTGATCCCATCGATATGCGGGACGGCGGTGACACCCCGTTCAGAAGATTTATTTATGCCGCTTCCTGGATCATGACCAAAGAAAACAAATAGCTATGGATCTGAAAGAAACAAAGATTTTATATACTGACAAGCTCTGTCCGGCCGCCGAGCACTGCGGCGGCTGTATTTATCAGGGCATAGAATATGCTGAGCAGTACAGGCAGAAGGATAAAGCCGTGAGGCGCCTTCTGGATAAGCACGATATTGATGAGTCTGTATATCTCGGCATGGAGCCGGCTATCTGCACAGGCGGCTACAGAAACAAGATGGAGTACACGTTCGGCGATCTTGAGAAGGGCGGAGAGCTCGAGCTGGGCATGCACTATAAAGGACGCTGGATGTCCATATTGACAACAGATGAATGTCAACTGGTACCGGCTCCTTTTAACGCTATTCTTCGCTCTGTGCTCGAATTTTGCCGTTCCAAAGGATATAGACCGTACCACCGCAAAACACATGAAGGCCTGCTTAGAAATCTCGTGGTGAGATGCGGAGTCAGGACTGGTGAGCTTCTGGTCAATATAGTGACAGCAAGTGACGGTGAAGCAAATGGCGCCAATGCTTTCTTCGATGAAGATGGCTTCTGCGACATGCTGCTGGGCGTTGACACCGGCAATATGAGGATTGTCGGTATCATGAGAACTCTCAATGACAGCCTTGCAGATGCCGTTATCGATGAAAGCCATAAAGTGCTGTGGGGACGTGATTACTACAACGAGGAGATACTTGGTCTTAAGTTTAAGGTCAAAGCGTTCGCATTTTTCCAGACCAACATAGATGCAGTTGAGAGGCTTTACAGTGATGTGCTTGAAGTCGTTCCGGATGTTAGCGGCAAGACCGTTTATGATCTTTACTGCGGTACAGGCACTATATCACAACTCATGGCATCAAAAGCCAGGGCCGTCTACGGAATAGACATTGTGGAAGATTCCATTGAAGCTGCGCGTTCAAATACAGAACTCAATGGAATTTCAAATTGCCATTACATCTGCGGAGATGTCAAAGAAAAACTTGATGAGATTCCCGAAAAGCCGGATGTGATAGTTGTTGATCCGCCACGGGTCGGCATCCATGATAAAGCGGTCGCAATGCTGTGCAGATACGGCATAGACGAGATTGTCTACGTCAGTTGCAACCCAAAAACATTGTGCATAAATCTGGACAGTTTCCGCGCAAACGGATATGAGATAAGGTCGATCAAAGCTTACGACAACTTCCCGATGACCAGACACTCAGAGGTGATCTGTCATCTTGCAATGACAGGAAATCTATGGAAGAGCTGAAAAATATCAGGTCATAAAACATAAAGGAGGCAGTCTGATGAAATATTATCTTTATAATCCACTTGCCAATAACGGAATCAAAACGCATATTCCTGAAGGAGCAAACCTTATTGATGCTTCAAAGACAGATTATCCGGACTTCTTTGCAAATCTCAAAGACGATGACGAGGTCGTTATTATCGG
>JBGUVT010000016.1:0-6406 GCA_045220485.1 Anaerovoracaceae bacterium
GTACTTTTATTCTTCTTTCTTATCTTCTTCAGGAGCGTCTTTCTTTTCACCGCCGCCCATCATGCCGCCAAACATGCTCATCATTCCGGCCATCGGATTATCGCCGCCTTCACCGCCGGCATCACCGCCGCCCATCATGCCGCTGAACATGCTCATCATTCCGGCCATCGGATTATCACCGCCTTCACCGCCGGCATCACCGCCGCCCATCATTGCAGCCATCGGGTTTTCTCCGCCTTCTCCGCCGGCATCACCGCCGCCCATCATGCCGCTGAACATTCCCATCATCGCAGCCATAGGATTCGAGTTCTGCGCGGTCTCACCCTTAAGCACTGCAGCTGCTGCGTTTTGGGTATCAGGATCTGCTGATTTATAAAGCTTCAGCAGTTCTTTCTCTTCATCGCTCAGAACCGGTGGTGCCTCTGTGAGAGACTCAGATGTCACTCCGAGTGCCTGCGCTACTGCTTCCAGTTGCTCCGGAGTCAATTCTATAAGGTCACGCTCCGCTTTGCTTATATCAGTTGCTGTTACGCAGCCGGCTTTCTCTGCCAGCGCTTTCTGGGACAGACCTGCAGCCGCCCTTGCTTCCTTAATCTTAGCTCCATCCTGTTTAGCCATTTTGAACCCCCTTTTTTTAGCCGACAGTCAATATATTCTCTTTTGATATTCTATAAACGATTATGATAATATGATTCCAATATACCGACAATTTGTTGTATTTGCAACAGACAGTTGTGTTAATAATGTTTTGAAAGCTACATATAAGTGTGTTGTGTCGATGAGATGAGGTGGGAAGATGAAAGAGCAACATAAAAGCGGTCCTGTACGCATGAGTCCGGAATACGTATTGGAGAAAGCCTTGGAAGATATCAAAAAATCCGGTCTTGAAGGACTGAAACCTTATCTGACAGCCAAAGGAAAGAATAAGTTCGATTCTCTCATGATGCTTACGGGCGGAATGGGCATGTTTGGCGGAATGGGTATGTTTATGACGAATTCTAATCAGGGGTCCGGAGAAGAGATGAGCTTTCTTCTTAATCATGTAAAGGATTGTGAATGGACCGTAAAAGACGTAAAGAAAGCTTCAGAAACCGCCAAAGGGATTGTCGGATTCAAGTACGAAGACAAGATGGAAGGCACTTTGGAGCTCGCTTTGGTTAAAGAAGAAAAAGATTGGAAAATTGATAATGTAGACATGCCGAAATTTGACAAGTTCAACAAGTGACTGATCAAAATATATAGTACTGACACCATATTTACAGGAAACATATAAGGAGAGACAACAATGGAAACCGGAATCAAACTCAAAGAAGCCAGAACTGCTGCAGGATTATCACAGGCAGCGTTGGCAAAGGAAGCAGGAGTTGTCACAGCTTCTGATATCAGCAAGGCAGAACGCGGAATAAAAGAGCTTACTCCCGAACAACTGGAGGCACTTGCAAAAGCACTCGGTGTGGCTCCGGAGTCATTGATGGAAGCTGAACCGGCAGATGTTCCACCCGAACTGTCCATTTCAGATCAGGAGCTGCTGGATCTTTACAGATCTGCGGACGCTGAGAAACAGAAGGTGGTCGTATCTGCACTAAAAGGTGCACAGGCAAATCCGGATCTTGCCAGCATGCTTGCCGATATATTAAAGAACAATGAGCCGGGGGCCCTCCTGAACGCCGTAAAGACCATTATTTTAGGTGCCAATGTCGGTGAACTACTGGGACTCGTAAAAAACTTTATGGGCAGCATATCCGGCAGCGGAAAAGCCGATGCTGCAAAGAGCGGTTCCACAGAAACTTCTGGCGCAGAGCGCAGCGGAAGTCAGAATGGAAGCGAAATCTCTGTTCCCCTTCTTGCCTTTACTTATTTTTATTCCGCAACAATATATATCCTGCTGCTCAGTTTTTATTTCTGGAACTGGAACAAAGATATAAAGCCGGAGAAATAGGGAAAATCATATGGAATACGAAATGAAAGAAATGTCCATAGAGAATCTTGATCTGATCGCACAGGGCGGCATGGGAAAGATATACAGGATCAATGACGAACAGATTCTGAAGGTTTTCAACGACATTTCACTGGAGGAGCTGCAAAAGCAGAAGTCTTCGGCAGTGGAAGTTTTTAAGGCAATGGTACCGACACCCATTTCTTTTGAGCTGGTCAGAGTCGGGGATAAGTACGGTATCATTTATGAATTTATTGGTTCCGCTCCCGTAGGGAAGGTTCTTGCAGAGCATCCGGAAAGAGTTCAGGAGATCGGAGAAAAAATGGGCATGCTGCTCAGAAATCAGCATGAAGCTTCCATGGAAAACCGGTCTCTGGAGTATATGAACGACCGGGCGAACGCCTGGATCGACAGGATCGAGAACAAGTACATTAAAGAAAAAGATGCACGTATGCTCCGGGAGATCGTGAAAGCAATACCGCGCGGTAATTGTCTGCTGCACTGTGATTTTCACGAAGGAAACGTTATGATCCATAACGGAGAATATTTGCTGATCGATATTGATGAAGTATGCATTGGGCATCCTCTGTATGATCTGACGTATCATTATATCAATCATGAATTTCTTGCCAAGCAGCCGGAAATGCTGCTTAAGTCTACGGGTCTGACACCAAAGCTGGCAAAAGAGTCAGCCAGAATCACCAGAGCAACGTACTTCAAAGCCATGGACAAAAAGACAGAGGCTCTGTACAAAGATCTGATGACCGGCTTTGTACCGTTTCTGCTGGTAATGAATATCGGCCGTATCGGAGAGAAAGCCGCGTACATGACCAAGTCTTCTATGTTCCTGCTGCTGCATGTTTTCCTTCCGATACTTCGCCTGCGGAAGCACCGGTTTATCCGTGATTTGGGATTTCTGGATATGTCGGACAAGGGGGAATTAGGCTAAAGCAAAAATCCAGGGAGTCTTCAACTTGACACTAGTTTTGTCGACTTTCAGTTCTGAGCTCCGCCCCGGAAGTTATCTTCCGGGGTCATTTTTTTGGAACTTGTAAACAGAGGACCGGCAGGTCTTATGTATGAGTGTCTGCAGTAATAATGAAAAACTATATGAAGGCCGGGCATGATATCATAAAGACGTTAAAAGTACTGTCTGATATATGATAAACTGATTCCGGAACCGAACATAACAACCTGTTACATAGCTGATTATATAAGGAAAAGCCATGAAAAAAAGTTTTAGTATTGTGATGCTTGCAGCTATGCTGTGTGTGTGCATCGCCTTAACAGGTCCTCCCGCATATGCGGAAGCGGGAGATTCTTTACAGAGACCTGCATCTCAGAATGGCACTGACTTTGACCGGTGGGGACTCACAGCCCCTCCAAGTGATGACACTAAAGTTGTCATCCTGGATAGCGGAAAGACCCATAATAATGAAATCAAACCAGTTGATGTAAATTTCACGTCAGCTGATAATAAAACTCTCAGGCTCACTATGACCGGTCTTACCGATGCTAACACTGAACATATGCTGACTGCCCTCGAAGAATCCTTCCTGAACAGCGGCGAAGGTGCAGACACTCCGATCAAAGTAGTAGATGACTCCTTTATTGATGCTGAAAAATGGGACTTGAACGAGAAGCCGCTGCCTGATTATTATGATTATTTCTTTGGATACGACAGCTTACATTGCTGGGCAGCTGCCTGCTCTAATATGCTCTGGATATCAGGCTGGGCCGATGAGCTTACGAATCCGAGAACCGGGCAGCCATTCAAGTCTGAGGACGACATATTTGAATACTACAATGTAAACTTTTCAGATCAAGGCAGTGATTCTGACCGGGGTATAGACTGGTTTTTTATGGGAGAGTTCTTCCTGAGCGGACCCTCAAACAGTGCATACAAAATGCATAATCCCTCCGGCGGATTAAAGCCGTCTTTTGTAAGCTCTGTCGCTCAGAAGCAGTATAATCTTGCTGAAAGGCCTTCGGATATAGAGCGCATGCTCAGAGTTGCAGCTGCCGATCCCGCGAGCCGCTCAGTGTTTCAGTTAACTACAGGCAGCCTGGACGCGGGTGAACTTTCAATTCCTCTGCATTCTATAACCGGAATCGGACTCATAACAGATCCGGAAGCGGGCAACATAGAGGAAAGATACAAGGCGATCATCCTGATCGACAGTGATAACGATGCCAGCTCTTCAGAAGAAGAACGTGATGAATGGGAAGCGATCATGCGCAAGTTTGAGGGAACCGAACCATTCTCCCCTGAAAGCAATGCCGTTACGAGTGAATTGATACAGTATATGGAATCCCGCAAGGAGCTCCGTCCGAACTCCTACACAGTATATAAGCTCAGATATTCCACAGACATAAACGGGACCCCGTACTGGGAGATTGTTGGATATGACAAAAGTGATACCATTGCAATCTATAATATCGATGAGCTTCCTTGCCCATCAGAAGAGATTCTCGCCGAATGCACCGAGGATGAAGGGTCTGCAGATGTAAACTCAGAAGTGGATTTAACTCTCGATAATCTTTTCACCACATCAAATGAAGAAAGCGCAACGGATCCCTATGGGTTCCCGGCCGCTAATGCAGAGAAATATGAATTTGATCAGGGTGATCCTGTGAACATCAACTATTTCCTCGCTAACAGGAGCAATGTTATCCTGGATGACTCTTACACAGGCGGGAACGTGGTGACCGTAGACTGGATCGTTACCCGCGACAGTGACGGAAGTACTGTAGCCTCAGGCTCCACCGGTCAGGAGTTCAATATTCATTACGGGATTGAAGCCGGCGCAATGCTCTACTTGAACAAAACCGATTCCGGCTATGAGAAATGGCAGCCCGGCGCTTACACAGCGACAGTGAGCTTCAACAAAGACAGGAAGTTCAGAGAAGCATACTATAAAAACAATTTTGACAAAAGCGTGCACTTCACGGTCACAGGAGAAGCTGCGCCGGAGAATACCGATGCCGGGCCGCAGGATAACAGCAGTTCGCAAAAGGAAAGTGAGCCGCAAAAAGAAAACATAAAGAAAGCAGCGAACACACTGAAAGTCAAGGACAAGACTGTCAGGCTCCGCGCTAAAAAGCTCAGAAAAAAAGCTCTCGTCATCAAGCGCAGCAAGGCACTCTCCATCAAAAAAGCCAAAGGCACTGTTACATATAAAAAGGTCCAGGTCAGTAAGAAGAACAAGAAAAATAAGTATGTCAGGAAAGCGAAATACGCGAAGAAGATCTTAGTCAACAAAAGGACAGGTAAAATCACTGTTAAAAAAGGTCTGAAAAAAGGCACATACAAGCTGAAAGTACAAGTCACTGCTGCAGGAGATGAGAAATATGAGCCTGCGACAAAGACCGTGACAGTGAAAATAAAAATCAGATAAAACTCCCGTTTTAACTACTGCAATTTGAAAAATCCAGCCACAATAAAATCCCCCGAAGAGCTGATATCCGGGGGATTTTCTGTCGCTGATAACGAGACTTATCTCGTTTTTGCCTGTTTCTTTTTGCTCCAGGCTGAATAACACTTTATGCCGTTTACGGTCTTATATGTGCGTACCCTCACATAATATTTTTTTCTTGATTTAAGATTTTTGATTTTCTTTTTTGAGGCAGTTTTCTTGTTGACCGTTACTGTTGTAGGTTTCGAAAATTTCTTTTTTAAGCTGTACTGTATATCGTAACCGTCTACCGATGCTTTTCTTTTCCACTTGACTGTCATGGACTTCTTTCCGCCTTTGACAGATTTGATGACCGTCGGGTCCAGCAGGACAGGTGAAATGTATTGCATCGAGATATAACCTGCTGCATTTCCGGATGTCACGTATGCCCATGCACCCTTGCGGGTGGTGTATTTAAGAGTGAGTGCTTCGCCTTTCTTGATCTTCTTTACTACAGAAGCGTCCGAATTTTTATCTGTTCTTATGTTACAGTCTTTGTTGGCATAGACAGTCATATTTGCAGGAGTTATGGTGTCGGGTATTACTCTTACATATCCCACTATCTGATCTGAAGTTAAATTATCCAGACGTGATATGAATACTCCGCCGTATTTGTTTACTCTTGTATAACTGCCGTTCTTTACGTTCAGTGGAACGCCCTTGTTTGTGCACTCGATGAAATCCCCTCCTCCGAGGTAAATGGCAACATGAGTGGCTGTTCCTGACCTTGTCACGTCAAACAGGATCACGTCTCCCGGACGCGCTTCGTTTCTGCTGATCTTCTTCATCCTGAAGGAATTCGGATAGCCCTCATTATATAAGTAGCCGTTGCTGTTCATCGCTGACTGGAAATCGGCAGGTGTACGCGGAAGATCGTATGGCGGTATCTGACTTGTAAGGACGCCCTCTATCATGGTTCGCGTAAACAGCAGGCAGTCAAAGCCGGCTGCCTCTTTTGGTGTATATTCGCCGCTGTACCTTACCCCATCTGAGTATGCATAGCAGGTTTTGGCAA
>JBGUVT010000017.1:0-6331 GCA_045220485.1 Anaerovoracaceae bacterium
ATTGCTTGGAAAGAACAGACTATTTAGCTATGGAAGGGAACAAATATAGAAATTATATAGACGGAGGAAGACAATGCTAACAAATCAAACAATTCTTATCACCGGAGGAACCGGCTCTTTCGGAAACACTTTCGTTCCGATGACTCTGGAGAAATATAACCCGAAGAAAATCATCATATATTCCAGAGATGAAATGAAGCAATGGAATATGGCAAAGAAATTCCAGGGAGATAAAAGAGTAAGGTTTTTCATCGGAGATGTAAGAGACAAGGACAGACTGTATCGCGCGTTGGATGGAGTAGACTACGTCGTTCACGCAGCGGCGACCAAAATAGTCCCGACTGCAGAGTACAATCCGTTTGAGTGCATCAAAACGAACGTCAACGGAGCCATGAATCTGATCGATGCATGCATCGATAAAGGCGTCAAGAGACTGGTTGCTCTGTCTACTGATAAAGCAAGCTCGCCTATCAATCTCTACGGAGCCACGAAGCTTTGCTCTGACAAGATCTTTATCGCGGGCAATTCATACTCGGGCGGGAGAACAAAATTTGCCGTCGTAAGATACGGGAATGTAATGGGATCCCGTGGATCGGTAATTCCGTTCTTCATGGAGACAGCCAGCAGCGGCAAGCTGACTATCACGGACAAGCGCATGACCAGATTCATGATCTCGCTTGAACAGGGCGTTGAACTCGTATGGCACGCTTTCAACGACATGGAAGGCGGAGAGATCTATGTTAAAAAGATTCCTTCCATGAACATCTGTGACATTGCTACTGCAGTCGATGAAAATGCAGAGCAGGTAGAAATCGGTATCAGACCGGGTGAAAAGCTTCATGAGCAGATGATAGGTGTTGAAGATGCTTACTTTACTTATGAATATCCGGAACACTTCAAGATCCTTCCGCAGATATGCGAATGGGGAACCATCGAGACGATGATAAAAGGCGGAAAAAGAGTTCCTGAGGGATTCAGCTACACATCGGACAATAACAAAGAATGGATGTCGATCGATCAGCTCAGAGAGTGGATCGAAAAGAACAGGGTAAAAATCGGAAGTATTTAATAAGGAGAATCCCAAATGGATAAACTGGCAATTTTAGGGGGCAAACCGGCTTTCGAAAAGAGGATCGGCTATGGCCATCAGTATATTGATGATGCTGATATTCAGGCGGTTGTAGAAACACTGAAGAGCGACTTCCTGACATGCGGACCAAAAATAACGGAAGCAGAGGAAAAGCTGTGCAGAATAACAGGCGCAAAGCACGCGGTTCTTATAAGCAACGGAACCGCTGCGCTTCACGCGGCCTGCTTTGCGGCGGGGGTTGGTGAAGGAGACGAGGTCATTACCACACCAATGACATTTGCCGCTTCTGCAAACTGTGCGTTATACTGCGGCGCACGTCCTGTATTTGCTGACATCAATCCGGAAACTTACAACATAGATCCGGATAGTGTCGAGAAGCTCATAACCGACAAAACAAAAGCTGTAGTGGCGGTCGACTTTACAGGGCAGGCGGTTGAACTGGACAGACTGAAAGACATCTGTAAAAAACATGGGCTGATTCTGATAGAAGACGCGGCACATTCTCTGGGAACAAAGTATAAAGGGCAGCCGGTAGGCGGTATTGCCGATCTTACGGAGTTCAGCTTCCATCCTGTAAAGACCTGCACTGCGGGTGAAGGCGGCGCTGTCACAACAAATGATGACAAGCTGTATGAGAAACTTCAGCTTTTCAGGACCCATTGCATCACCCGGAACCAGGATCTGATGGAAGGACCTTCCGAGGGAGGCTGGTATTATCAGCAGGTAGGCCTTGGCTACAATTTCCGTGTCACGGATATCCAGGCAGCATTGCTTTCGAGCCAGCTGGACAAACTTGATATGTTTGCAGCAAGGAGAAAAGAACTGGTAAAGCGCTATAACGAGGCTTTCAGCAAAATGCCTGAGATCATAGTTCAGAAGGACATTCCTGAATCTGATTCGGTAAGGCATCTGTATTTGATACAGCTGGATCTGGATAAGCTGACCTGCACCAGAAAGGAAGTGTATGATGCGCTTCAGGCGGAGGGCATAGGTGTTAATGTTCATTACATTCCGACATACTATTTCCCTTATTATCAGAAGCTGGGATATAAGAAGGGTCTGTGTCCGAATGCGGAGAAACTGTATGAAGGGATCATATCCATACCGCTGTACTACTCACTTTCCGACGAAGAGCAGGACAAGGTGATAGATGTGATACAGAGGATCATTGACTATTACAGGAAGTAAACAGAAGTGAAGAATATTGCCATCATTACCGCCAGGGGCGGTTCAAAAAGAATACCAAAAAAGAATATAAAGGAATTCTGCGGCAAACCGATAATTGCTTACAGCATTGAGGCAGCTCTGGAATCAGGTGTCTTTGATGAAGTAATGGTTTCCACAGACAGTGAAGAAATAGCGGAGATCGCAAGACGGTTCGGAGCTGCCGTACCATTCATGAGATCAGAAAAGACCAGTAATGATTATGCCACAACGGTCGATGTCATTAATGAGGTCCTTGATGAGTACAAAAGGAAAGGCGTCTGCTTCGACTATTTCACCTGCATTTATCCTACAGCTCCATTCGTAGACGGAGAGCTGCTCAGAGACGCGACCCGGAATCTTAAAGATTCCGGTGCGGATGCGCTGATCCCTGTGGTCAGGTTCAGCTTTCCTCCGCAAAGAGCGTTTGTGATCAGAGATGGAGTAGTGCGGTACGAATTCCCGGAGCACGAGAAAACACGCAGCCAGGATCTGGAACCGATTTATCATGACTGCGGACAGTTTTATATTTGTTCATGTGAGGCTCTTGCCAGATACAACTCGCTGATCACGTCAAATACTATTCCGTACATCATGCCTGAAGAGAGAGTGCAGGACATAGATACAATGTCGGACTGGGAGATAGCAGAAGCGAAATACAGGGTGCTTCAGTCGAAGAAAGGTTAGGGAAATGATACGTCTGTTTGAGAAAATCAATAATGACGAGGTCTATGTTATAGCTGAAATGAGTGCAAATCATGGCGGCAGCATAGATAATGCGCTTGAGATAGTCCGTGAGGCGGCAAAAGCCGGCGCTGACTGCCTGAAGATCCAGACATACACAGCCGACAGCATTACTATAGACTGTGATTCTGAAGACTTTCTTATCCACGGAGGTCTCTGGGACGGTTACAAACTGTATGACCTTTATACTGATGCCGGTACACCGTATGAATGGCAGGCAAGGATCAAACAGGAATGTGATGACTGCGGCATAGATTTTTTATCTACGCCTTTTGATAATGATGCAGTGGATTTCCTGGAGGATATAGGATGTGAGGCATATAAGATCGCAAGCTTCGAGTTGGTGGATATACCATTGATCGAGTATGCTGCATCAAAGGGGAAACCAATGATCATGTCCTGCGGCATGGCAAGCATAGATGAGATACAGGATGCGCTGGATGCCTGCAGGAGAGTGGGTAATGATAAGGTGGTGCTTCTGAAATGCTGCAGTGAATATCCGGCAAACTGGGATAACATGCATATCGCAAATATACCTGACATGATCAGACGTTTTGGCGTCAAAGTGGGATTGTCTGATCACAGTGAAGGCAGCATTGCTTCGGTCGTAGCTGTTTCGATGGGAGCCTGTGTCATAGAGAAGCACGTCAAGATCGAAGGCATAGAGAGTGCGGACAGCGCATTCAGCATGCCGATGGACGCGTTTGCGGATATGGTAAAAGCTGTCCATGACGCAAAGAGGATATCCGGCAATGTTCAATATGGCCCAACGGAAGGAGAGAAAGCTAATCTGAAATTCAGAAGGAGCCTATTTGTTGTACAGGATATAGAAGAGGGCGAATTGATAACCGAAGCCAATGTCCGCAGTATCAGGCCGAGCGCCGGGGTGAAACCGAAAAACCTTAGTGGTCTCCTGGGTAAAAGAACTATGGTTGCACTGAAAAAAGGAACACCGGTCACACCGGAGATAATTGAAAAACTCAAATAATCATGGCCAGAAACGTAGACATAGTAAAAACGCAGCGTCTTTATCTGCGGGGGATTGATGAATCTGATACAGAAGTTATAGTCAAATGGAGATCTGCCCCCGAAGTTTACAGATACTTTAAAAGCCCTCATAAAATCACGAGAGAAGAGCATTTATCCTGGTTACGTACCAGCTATGTAAACAATACTGATAGATTTGACTGGATGTGCATTGAGAAAGATACCGGAGACCGGATAGGGGTGTTTGGTCTGGCAAGGGGGGACGGATCCGCTGAAGTCAATTACATACTTGCCCCTGAAGCGCAGCATAAAGGCTATGCAACTGAAGCAATAAAAGGATTAATAGACTACGCACAGACAAAGTGGTCTGTCGGAAAGGTCATAGCAGAAGTGCATCGTGATAACACGGCATCCATTGCATTGATAAAAAGGCTTGGGTTTTCACTTTCTTCCATAAATGAAGAATTTGTTGTTTTTTCATTGGAGCTGTAAGGTTGATTTTTATTAGAGCAGACGCAAATGAATATATAGGTGTCGGCCATGTGATGAGATGCTTATCGGCAGCATCATCATTTGTTTCGATGGGAGAAGATGTAACTTTCATTACAGCTGATCACAAGGGAGATGACCTGATCAGAAGAAAAGGCTTTGACACCATCTGTCTTGAGAGTGAATGGACAAAAAAGGAAGAAGAACTCTCTGAATTAAAGGCGCTGATCAAGAGGGAAAACCCCCGGATGATGATTGTCGACAGCTACTGTATTACAGAAGACTACTTTAAGTCATTATCTGAAATAGTAACACTTGCATATTTTGATGATATGAATGCATGCAAGTGGGAAGTGGATTATCTGATCAACTATAATATTTTCGCTGATTCGCTGGATTATTCATGGTACAGAGGATCAAAGACTAAACTGCTTCTGGGACCCGGCTTTGCACCGCTAAGAGATGAATTTAAGGGAATGCCGCCTCATCAGAACAAAGAAGAGGTATCTGATGTGCTGGTCTCTGCAGGGGGCGCAGACCCGGAGCGGGTTACGGAGCGCTTAATGGAGTCGGTCTGTCCGGAGCGGCGGAAAGTCACTTTTCATTTTATAGTGGGAGCATTAAATCCCAGAATTGAAACAATAAAAAAAGCAAAAGCAGAAAATGCAGTCCTTCATATTAATGAACAACATATGTCGGATCTGATGAAAAAATGCGATGTTGCTATATCAGCTGCAGGCTCAACGCTATATGAAACATGTGCATGCGGTATCCCAACCATAACGTATACACTGGCAGATAATCAGCTGATTGCAGCAGAGGAATTTGAAAGAAAGAAAATCATGCTTAACGCAGGGGACTGCAGAAATGATGCTCAATTTGTTGAAAGAGTTGATGCATGCATAGGACAATTGATAGAAAATGTTGAGATTCGAAAAGAAATATCCTGTAATATGCAAAACCTTGTGGATGGATACGGAGCAGGCAGAATTGCTAAGGCGCTGCTTAATGAATAAAGAATAATTATGCAGATAAGAGGTTTATTAAAATCAAAAGGTGAAAACACGCAAACCTTTTTTAATTTTTTGAGTACGGTCATTACCAGCGGTATTGCATTTTTAACGATGCCGATTTTTACCCGTATGCTCGGAACTGAACAATATGGTCTTTACTCGATTTATCATGCGTGGCTTACTATTTTTATTTGCTTTATAGGTTTTAATGTATTCTCTTCAGTCGGCACAGGCCGGTTAAAGTATCAGAACAGATATACTGAATTCAGAAGCAGTATACTTCTGGAGGGATCGGTTGGCGGAGCTGCTATAGTTATTTTTCTTGCGGCCTTATATCCATTAATAAAACCTGCCTTTGGCTACGAATTTATAATATTTGCGATATTATTACTGAGCGCCCTGGCACAATATGTCACAACTTTTGCCAATACCTGCTGGGTCTATGAAAAAAAGGCGGCCAGAAACATGCTGGTTTCAGCGATCCTGCTGATATCTACTTCGGGCCTTTCAATATACCTTCTGGCAACATGGGATTCAGATAAACCGTTATTTTATGGCCGTGTTATCGGTAACGCCGTACCACATCTGATAATTGCTGTCATAGTGTGGCTCTGGCTGTTTATGGAAAAACCTTCCGGCTATAAAAAGGAGTATTGGGTATACGGCCTCAAATTCGGTCTTCCAATGGTTTTCCACCTTCTTTCTCATCAGGTGCTTGGGCAGTCTGATAGGCTGATGATGAAATGGTTTCTTATTCCTAATGGTGAAATAGGTATATATAGCTTTTTCTATTCCTTTGTTGCGA
>JBGUVT010000018.1:0-11339 GCA_045220485.1 Anaerovoracaceae bacterium
TATCATAACCATCGCTACATATACTGCAGCGCTGCTGTTTGAGATGGTATGCTGCGGCATGCTGTCAGGGACAAGCATGTTTACGCCTGAAACGAACGATGCGGTCAGGACCTGGTTCAAGCTGTGCATGGGCGCATTCTCAGCCGTTACACTGTTTGCCAATAATTATTACGGCAGACTGGCACTTCCGAATATAATAGATGATCACCGTAAGATGGCTATGCTATATGAAGAAGCAGAGAGGGAGATTGCGGACAAAGGCGAGGATGAGATGCTCCTGCTGAGGATAGCAGAGGATGAGCTCTATGAAAATGCACACTGGTATGCTTATCAGAACAAGCATAACGAAGGACTTGGAATATAAAGCACGTAATACAAAAGCGCCTCACTTCGATGAGGCGCTCGTCTTCTTTTATCCGGCTATTTATACAGGGTCGGCATTATCAGTTTTGCCTGTTCGTCCAGTACGAAGCTGGTGAATTCACGCACATCGTCTTCCGTTTCCAGAAGAACCATATACATCTGATTGCCCATGGCTGCTACAAAGACATCCGGCATGCGCTGGCACATTGTTATTCTGTCACCATAGTGCGACAGGATCTCATCCCGGCTATGCGTGTGTGTAAACGTGTCCTTTGTGCCGATAAATACACAGTAACGGTCAGGCCCTCCCTGCTGTTTCGTGCTGTGACCATAACATACCATGTCTGCCCATATCTTATATACATCCGTCGAATGTGAGTAGTTCATCATGTCAGGGATAAATCCGCCTGCAGGACGCATGTTTACTTCAAGTCCTACAAAATCTCCCACACCGGCCAGACCTTTGCGCGCCTCGGTCAGCCTGAAGAACTCGAAATGCACAAAACGGCTTTTTACTTTGAAGCCTTTCAGTGCCCTGCGTCCGTAATCGCGCAGCTGATCAGGGACTTCCGGCAGTACGAAGATGATAGCTTCCGTGCCATCGTTAACTGAATCAGCTACATTCACACATCTGAATGTAGATTCAAAAATAGGTTCACCATTCTGATCACAAATTGCGTCATAGGTGTAGATATCTCCTACGATGTATTCCTCCATGACATAGTCCTTGCCTGAGACAGCGTCGAAAAACGCCCGGAGGTCTTCTTCGTTTTCTATCTTATAAGTCGCACTTGCACCGACACCTACATTCGGTTTTGCAAAAACAGGATATCCGCCGACCTCATCTATGAAGTCAAGCGCATCCTCAATGGCGGATACGCGGTGCTGCCGGGCCGAAGGGATACCTGCAGCCTTGTAGACAGGCTTCATAGCCGCCTTGCTCTTCCAGAGAGCCAGCTCATCAGGCTGTACACCTGTAGTTACATTGAAATCCTGTCTCAGTTTAGCGTCGAGCTCCAGCCAGTACTCATTGTTGGATTCGATCCAGTCGATACGGCCGTGCTTGAAAGCAAAATATGCGACTGCGCGGTAGACCTGACTGTAATCCTCCATGGAATCCACTTTATAATACTCAGTCAGAGCCCTTTTCAGATCATCGTTCAGCGAATCATACGGAGCGTCCCCGATGCCCAGAACATTGACACCGTTTTTATGCAGTCTGTCGCAGAAATTACGGAAGTTATCCGGAAAGTTTGGTGAGATGAAAACAAAATTCATAACTATCTCTTTTCTGTTTATATACCCTTAACAACTGATGCCATGTATGAATGGATGTTTTGATAATACTACAATATCCCGCAAAAAACACGTTATAATAGTTAAAACAGCTTAAGCACAGCGATAAGGACAGGAGAATGATATGGGTCTGACAAAACTGGCACTGAAGATTGCGGCCCCTGCGCCTAAGATAGAATCTTTTTCAAGATATTTATTCATAGGACCGCATCCGGATGACATAGAAATAGGGTGCGGTGCAACCGTTGCAAAACTTGCCCGGGAAGGGAAGCATATATCTTTTCTGATACTTACTGACGGAAGGTATGGTGACGGATTTTCCGCTGGCATAAAGGGCGATGAGCTCGCTGCGCTGAGAAAGCAGGAGTCGTTAGCCTCGGCTGAGCGTCTGGGGGTGAACGACGTTCGCTTTCTTGACCTGTGTGACGGCGGGTTCTACGACTATGAAGACATGAAGAAGGGGATCGCGGTGGCTGTTGGTGAGTGCAGGCCCGATCTTGTATTTGCGCCTGACCCTGATACGGGACGCGAGTGCCACATAGATCATCTGAATGCCGGCCGTGCCGCGTCGCAAATCGCATATCTGGCTCCGTATACGGGCATAATGGAAAGAGTGGGAGCTTCTGCTGCGGATGTGAAGGGCATCGCGTATTACATGACTGCAAAGCCTAACCGGTACGTGAAGGTAACTAAAGAAATGTTTGAGCTCCAGACTGAAGCCCTTTTCGGCTGCCATGTCAGCCAGTTCCCTGCAGGATACACAGAAACAAAACAGCTTCAGAAGTATCTGAAGCTGCGTTCGGCTGATTTCGGCCTTCGTAATATGTGCGCGCATGCAGAAGGGTTCCGGGTACTCGGACCTGCACACATGCACTGCACGCCTGAGGTTGTATAGAAACTAGAAATACTGTGCTATGCGGCGGAGCTTGGACTGTTCCATATGATACTCCATCGCCTTGCGCCCCGCGGCAACATTCCTGGCTTCAAAGGCTTCATATATCGCTTTATGTTCTTCAAGAATAGCCTTTAGGCTTTCTTCTGTATATGTTTTATGAGGTGCTGAGTACTTCAGGTAGGTATGATAGATTGACAGGGTCTTCTGTATCATCCTGTTTTTTGTGCCGGCATATATTATGTTGTGGAACTGTGTGTTGAAAGAGAGCACCTTATCCACATCTTCTTTCAGAGTATAAAACTCCATGAACTCCATGCTCTCCGCAAGCTTGCTGATCTCTTCACTGCTCATTCTCTTTATAGCCCATTCCACAGCCTGCACTTCAAAGAGTATCCTCAGGTCGAACAGGTCTGAGATATCGCGCCTTGTGAGACCTGTTACAAAAGCACCGCGGTTAGGGATGTTCTCTATTAGACCGTCTGCTTCCAGCTGCCTGAAAGCTTCTCTTACCGGAGTCCGGCTTACGTTATACCTTTTGCAGATTGCCTGTTCAGTGAGCTTGCTGCCATCAGCCAGGGTACCGGAGAGTATGTCTTTCTGAAGCTCTGTATATAAACCGGCCGACAAAGGCTGGTTCGATTTTTCTCCATTGAGCATATCCATATTCCACCTCAAAAATTCCATACATCAGCATCCATTGTATACAATTTCAGTATACTCTTTCAGTGCTCAAAGTCAATAAAGAATAGCGGGATTTATGCCGTTTACGGGCATGAAAATGAAAAACATGAAAAAACAAAAAATGATAGAGAGTCTCTATCATTTTTTGGGTAAAATGTATTGGAATTACTGCAGTTGCAATCTTATAATCAAATTGATGGGAAGTCTGTTCCCGCAGCAAATAATAAGATAAAACCGTATTGTTTCAGGAAAGGAAGGAAACAATGATCAAGTATTATCAGCAGGGTACCGTATGGCACAATGGCGCTCCGCAGATTGCGGCACAGGATACTGACAAAAGCGCCGGAAGAAACGGCACTATTGCCTATCAGATTCTAAACACGCATCGCGCCCAGTCTGATGACGGTATTTTCCATATCAGATTTGACGCGCTGGTTTCACACGATATCACATATGTCGGGATCATCCAGACGGCCAGAGCAAGCGGTCTGACGGAGTTCCCGATTCCTTATGCCATGACAAACTGCCACAACAGCCTCTGCGCTGTCGGAGGCACCATCAATGAGGACGACCACGTATTCGGCCTGTCTGCTGCAAAGAAATACGGCGGCATATACGTTCCGGCAAACCAGAGCGTCATTCATTCCTACGCAAGAGAAGAGCTGGCTGCATGCGGCAATATGATACTCGGCTCTGACAGTCATACGCGTTATGGCGCTCTTGGCACAATGGGAGTAGGAGAGGGCGGACCGGAGCTCGTAAAGCAGCTTCTGAAGAACACCTGGGACATCACTCCTCCGGAGGTCGTGCTCTGCTATGTGACCGGTAAGCCTAAGAAGGGCATCGGACCTCACGATGTAGCCATCGCTCTCGTGAAGGAGACATTCGGACAGGGTCTGGTAAAGAACAAGGTTCTCGAGTTTGCGGGACCGGGCCTTGAATACCTGCCTTACGACTTCAGAAGCGGCATCGATGTAATGACGACCGAGACCACCTGTCTCTCGTCCATCTGGGCAACCGATGAAGAGATAAAGAAATACTACGAGATCCACAAGCGTCCGGAGTGCTATAAGAAACTTGAGCCGAAGGAAGGCGCGTACTACGACGCGATAATAACAATCGAACTCGATAAGATGGAGGCGATGATAGCTCTTCCTTTCCATCCTTCAAACGCATATACGATACATGAATTCCTGGAGAATGCTGATGAGATTCTCGCCGGAGTTGAGGCTGAGGCCGCAAAGAAGTTCCCTAAGGCACATCTCGACCTCAGGTCTAAGGTCAGCGAAAAGGGCGTGCTGGCCAATCAGGGCATAATCGCGGGCTGCTCGGGCGGAATCTTTGACAACATAGTCGAGGCTGCAGACATACTTAAGGACGGAAGCACAGGCAACGGATACTTCTCACTATCGGTATATCCTACCAGCGTTCCTACGAGCCTGGCTCTCACACGTGCCGGCAAGACTGAAGCGCTGCTCGAAGCCGGAGCTGTTATAAAGCCATCGTTCTGCGGACCTTGCTTCGGAGCAGGAGATGTACCGGCAAACAACGGACTCTCTCTCCGCCACACAACGAGAAACTTCCCTAACCGCGAAGGCTCCAAGCCTGGCGAGGGACAGATAAGCGCTGTTGCACTGATGGATTCAAGATCGATAGCTGCGACCGCTAAAAACGGCGGGTACATAACCGCAGCTACAGACATAGATTACGAGACAGAACAGGTCCCGTACACATTCGATAACGAAGTATACAAGAAGCGCTGCTACTACGGATTCGGCAAGGCGGATCCGGACACAGAGCTCATCCTCGGACCGAATATCACCGACTGGCCTAAGATGTACGAGCTGACAGAGAACATGCTGCTCGAGCTTGCGGCGGTTATCAGAGACCCTGTAACAACAACAGACGAGCTGATACCGTCGGGCGAGACAAGTTCATACAGGAGCAATCCGCTCCGCCTCTCGGAATTCGCACTTTCGCGCCGCGTTCCGGAATACGTAGGCCGCTCCAAAGCGGTAGCTGCTGATGAGGCTGCACGCCGTGAAGGGGAGAAACCTGCAAAGATGATTAAGGCTCTCGGAGCTGTCGGAGACGCTGATGAACTCCTTAAGAATACACAGTTCGGCTCATGCGTATTCGCCAACAAGCCGGGCGATGGATCTGCCCGTGAGCAGGCGGCATCGTGTCAGAAAGTGCTTGGCGGTTTCGCAAACATCTGCTATGAGTACGCCACAAAGCGCTACCGCAGCAATTGCATTAACTGGGGCATCCTGCCGTTCACGCTTGCAGAAGGCGACGAGTTCCCTTATGAAGAGGGCGACTTCGTATTCGTGCCGGGCATCCGCGCCGCTATCGAGAGCGGACAGGAAGAGATCCCTGCAAAGGCCATATGCAATGACGGATCGGTCTGCGATCTGACCTTGTATGTCAAAGGCCTCACCGCTGACGAAAAGGAAATTATCCTCAGAGGCTGCCTCATGAATTACTATGCGGCACAGAACAAATAGGGATTTACCGGGGAGGAATACCATGGAAATCAAAAAAATCGCAGTTGCGGGCACTCTTGAGAGCAGCGACTGCATGGTCACGGTCGAGCCGGCAAAAAAGGGCATAGAGCTCGAACTTGAAAGTGCTGTGATAAGGCAGTACGGACGGCAGATAAGAAAGGTCGCGCTTGCGACTCTGAAGCGTCTTGGGGTACGCAATGCCAGAGTAAGCATAGTCGACAAGGGCGCTCTTGACTGCACCATTAAGGCCAGAGTGGAGTGCGCCGTGATGCGCGCTGCTGAGCACGAAGGCAGGATTAACTGGGGAGGTATGATAAAATGAGCAATCCTAATAAATACCGCCTGCGCCGCACCATGATGTTTCTGAACTGTCAGAAACCGAGCCTGATCAAGGACCCGTACGTGTATAAACCGGACTCGATCATGCTGGACCTTGAGGATGCCGTAGCTGAGAGAGAAAAAGATGCAGCGCGTTACTCACTTTATCACGCCCTGCAGGAGATAGACTACAGAGGTGTTGAGAGAGTAGTCCGCATCAACGGACTCGATACAAACCTCTGGCGTGAGGATATAAGATGCGCCGTTGCGGGAGGATGCGACTCCATCCGCATTCCTAAGACTGAGACTGCTGATGATGTGCGCACTGTTGAGTACGCCATCGCAGAAGCTGAGAGAGAATTCAGCAGACCTGAAGGAAGCGTGCTCATCATGGCAGCTCTCGAGTCTGCAAGAGGTGTCATCAATGCTATGAGCATCTGCGACTCATCGGAGAGACTCTTCGGCATCGCCCTTTCGGGAGGCGATTATTCCAAGGATCTCCAGGTGCCTATCTCCGGAACCGGTGTAGAGTTCATGGGGGCCAGACAGCACATGGTCATAGCAGCAAGAGCGGCAAAGGTGCAGTGCTTCGATACAGTATGGACTAACCTGGACGATATGGAAGGCTTCAGGAGAGAAACCGAGATCATACATTCCATGGGATTTGACGGTAAATCCATAGTTAATCCGCGCCAGATCCCTGTCGTCCATGAAATATACACGCCGAGTGAGAAGTCTGTCATTTTCGCAGAGAAGGTCATCAAGGAAATCGACACCAAGAAAGCCCAGGGAATAGGAGTATTCACTGTGGACGGCAAGATGATAGACATCGCGTTCTACGACGGCGCAAAGAGAACTATAGCTCTGGCCAAGGCATCAGGTGTATATAAGGGGGATCTGTAGCATGAAAAACGCAGTAGGAAGAGAGATCCCGGAAGAGATAATTGAGATCACCGGGAAAGAGCCGTTTCAGGGCAACTATTACCGCGACGACAAACCGATCACACTCCACGGGCCTACGATCCGTCCGGTAATGAATAACCAGAAATCCAAGCTGGTAGGAAGTATCAGGGAGGCTCTGGAGAAGTGCGATGCGCATGACGGTATGACCGTATCGTTCCATCACCACTTCCGTGAGGGCGACCTGATAGTCAATATGGTAATGAAAGAGATCCACGACATGGGTCTCAAGGACATAAGAATATGCGCATCCTCGCTCGGCAAGGCACACAGCGCGCTCGTGCCGATGATAGAGGACGGCACCATCACGAATATTGAGTCGTCGGGAGTCAGGGGCGGCATCGGCGAGGCTATATCAAAGGGCAAGCTGAAGGGCCTGGCCATAATGCGTTCGCATGGCGGACGTGTAAGATCGATAGCGACCGGAGAGAGCCACATTGATATCGCTTTCATCGGAGCTCCGACCTCTGACGACTACGGTAACCTGAGAGGTATCGGAGGCAAGGCAGACTGCGGCGTACTGAGCTACGCGATAGTTGACGGTAACCATGCCGATCACTGTGTTGCGATCACTGACTGCCTGGTACCGTATCCGAACTTCCCGGCACACATCTCACAGACCAAAGTGGACTATGTGTGCGTAGTTGATGAGATAGGCATCCCGTCAAAGATAGCAACAGGAGCTGCCAAGCCGACTACCGATCAGAGAAAGCTGCTCATGGCGCAGTACTGCACAGATGTAGTGGTAAATACACCTTGGTTCAAGGACGGCTTCTCATATCAGACAGGTGTAGGCGGAGCTTCGATCGCTTCGACACAGTACCTTGCAGACATCATGAGAGAGCGCAACATCCGCATGGGATTCGGTGTAGGCGGCCTCACAAAGGCAATGTGCAAGCTCCTCGACGATGGCATGGCTGACGTCATGCTCGACGTACAGGACTTCGACCTCGATGCGGTTAAGAGCCTCAAGAACGTGAACCACCACAGGATTCCGGCTGCCGTTTACGCGAACCCTCTCAACAAGGGTGCTGTCGTAAACAAGCTCGACTACGTAGTACTGGCATCGCTGGAGGTAGATGTACACTTCAACTGCAACGTAGTTGTCGGATCTGACGGCATGATAACCGGAGCTCAGGGAGGACACCCGGATACAGCTCAGGGCGCAAAATGTGCGATAGTTATCTGCCCGCTGCTGCAGGGAAGAATACCGGCGATCTGCTCCGAAGTTACGACAGTTACAACACCGGGCGAGAGTATCGATGTAGTCGTTACGGACTACGGAGTAGCGGTAAATCCGGCAAGGCAGGATATTCTGCAGGCACTGAAGGAAGCTGAGTGTGTGCCTCTCAAGACCATCGAAGAGCTCCGTGATATTGCTTATTCAATAGTCGGCGAACCTGATAAAGTGGAGTTTGAAGACAGGGTAGTAGGCATAATCGAAGCGCGCGACGGCACCATCATGGACGTTGTAAGACAGATCAAGGAAGTGTAGCGGAACAGGATATATACATAAGGAGAAAAAATGGAAAAAATCAGAATGACCACCCCTGTCGTCGAGATGGACGGGGATGAGATGACAAGGATACTCTGGAAGATGATCAAGGATGAGCTCATCCTGCCTTTCGTTGACCTCAAGACTGAATACTACGACCTCGGACTTCCTGTCCGCGATGAGACGGGCGATCAGATCACAAAAGACGCGGGAGAAGCGATCAAGAAGTACGGCGTTGGCGTAAAGTGCGCCACCATCACACCGAACGCCCAGCGCATGACTGAATATAACCTGCACGAGATGTGGAAGAGCCCTAACGGCACCATCCGTGCGATCCTAGACGGCACCGTATTCCGCGCGCCTATCACAATAGACGGCATCAAGCCTGTAGTACGCAACTGGAAGAAACCTATCACTGTAGCGCGTCATGCATACGGCGATCTCTATAAGGGAACAGAGTACCGCGTTCCTGAGAAGGGCAAGGCTGAGCTGGTATTTACAGGTGAAAACGGAGCTGAATACCGCGAGACGGTTTATGACTTCGAGTGTCCTGGAATACTTCAGAGCATATACAATAAAGACTCCTCAATCGAGTCGTTCGCTCATTCATGCTTCAAATACGCCATCGAGACAAAACAGGATCTCTGGTTTTCCGCTAAGGATACCATTTCCAAGAAGTACGACATGCACTTCCGCAATGTGTTCCAGGAGACATATGATAATTTCTATAAGGAAAAATTCGAAGAGCTGGGCCTCACATACTTCTACACTCTGATCGACGATGCCATTGCGCGCGTTATCCGCAGCGAGGGAGGTTTCATCTGGGCTCTCAAGAACTATGACGGAGATGTAATGAGCGACATGGTATCCACAGCGTTCGGTTCGCTTGCTATGATGACTTCCGTGCTCTGCAGCCCTGACGGAAAGTTCGAATACGAGGCCGCTCATGGCACGGTAACACGTCATTATTACAAATATCTCAACGGCGAGGAGACTTCCACGAACCCTATGGCGACAATTTTCGCATGGAGCGGTGCGCTCAGAAAGCGCGGAGAAATGGACGGACTCGAAGACCTGCAGGCATTCGGTGACAAGCTCGAGGAAGCGTGTATCGACACGCTCAACGACGGCATCATGACCAAGGATCTGGTAGGCCTTGTAGACGGCATGGAAGCAAGGGCTGTTCTCACAAAGGACTTCATCGCAGCTATCCGCGAGCGTCTTGAGAAGAAACTCTAAACCTTACTTCGATAATATAAAATAGTGCTAAATACGGGATATGGGTCTAATAACGACCCCCGTCGGGTACGCTCTCGCTGTTATCGAAGGCGCTTGCCGCCGAAGATCAATGCTTTCGACATTGCGGCAAAGCCGTGATGAAAAAGAAAGCATTTCATTCGGACGCAGCGGCGTCCTCGAGTCACCCGCCGCGGGTGTTATTAGCCCCATATTTATTTGAGCATTAGAATATCTGCCAATTTCAGGAACATATAGCAAGTATGGGAATTTCGATCTACAACACACCTCTGTCTGAACGGCAGCATAAGGAATATCTGAGCCTTCTTGAGGCGTGCGGTCTGCGTGACGAAGGTGATGCGGATATCGTAGCGCTGATGACTGAAGACGACGATCTGATTGCGTGCGGTGCTCTGGCAGGGCATACGGTAAAGCAGCTGGCCGTCGACTCTGATGCGGAAGGTCAAGGTGCGATGGCTGCTGTCCTTTCCTCTCTGATTGCCGAAGCTTACGCGAGAGGCATTCTCAGGCTCTTTCTGTGCACAAAACCTGAGAATCTGCGCATGTTCAGGTCTATGGGATTCCATACGGTGATAGAAACAAGGGATGCGGTTCTGCTCGAAAACAGAAAGAACGGTCTGGAAAGCTTTCTGGAATCCATTCCGAAGTATGACGGAGTATGCGGAGCAGTGGTCTGCAACTGTGACCCATTCACTCTGGGACACCGGCATCTGATCGAACATGCCGCTGCGCACTGCGATAACCTGTATGTTTTCGCCGTGTCCGAAAAAGGCTCAATGTTCAGTCCGGAAGAGAGGCTTGATATGATCAGAAAGGGAACTGCAGACATAGATAACTGCCACGTATTTGAAAGCGACCTGTATCTGATATCCCGCGCGACGTTCCCGGCTTATTTCATAAGGGACGAGTCCCGCGCCGATCTGGTGAAGTCAGATCTCGATATAGAACTGTTCTGCAGACGCATAGCTCCGGCGCTGAATATAAGCATACGGTTTGCCGGCGAAGAGCCTTTCTCGCCTGTTACGCGCGCTTACAATGAGCGCATGAGAGAGCTGTTGCCTGCAAACGGGATCGCTTTCGAAGAGATACCGCGCCTGTCGGAGATCAGCGCAGGCAAGGTGAGAAGTCTTATAAAAGACGGTGAGTTTGAAAAGATCAGAGAGATGGTACCGGAAAGCACCTATGAAGTCATACAGCGTTGATCTTGGACAGATGCTCGAGGCCCGCGAAATGCGGGTCGCGATACAGAATAAGATGCTTGAAGGCGCCGGCCCGGAGAAGTGCCTCGTTTGCCTCACAATGAACATCGCAGGTGATGTTAAGCGCACGCCTATGACGCGCATGCTTTTCAATGCCGGCGCAGAAGAGATGAGATCTCTCGGGTTCAGGATCCTGAAGGAATTTTCTCTGGATGAAGTGACAGGAAGCGAAGCCTTCTGGCTGCTTGATGAAGAGGGAATCCGGGTGAAAGCGATGCTCGAGAAGGTCGAGGACTCTTTTCCCGCGGCAAGGCTCTATGACTTCGATGTAATTATGCCGGGCGGGAGCAAGTTATCAAGGGCAGAAG
>JBGUVT010000019.1:0-41911 GCA_045220485.1 Anaerovoracaceae bacterium
ACCGCGTGACAAGGATGTAAGGGTGCTCGCATCTACTAAGTGCTCCCTTACTTATCCACCAGAGCCTGTGGCATTTCGCCTTAGCAAGGAGCGAGGCTTCGAGTGGGAAGGAAACTACAGCATCACTGCTGAAGAATTGCTGCAAGGCACAGGCGTGAAAGGTCAGAAGACAATCGAGGCTAAGGAGTTCCTTACAGCAGAGCTTCCTGCTCCCGGGGAGTATATCCCAAGTACAGTACTGATGGAGAAAGCAAAGGAGAAGAAGATTGCTGAGAAGACATTACGCAATGCCATGAAGGATCTTGGGATTAAATCTCATAAAGAAGCAGACAGATGGCTCACAGGATATGCTGTCTGATAGCTGTGAAGAAGGTGGCAAGATGGTAAGGCGGTAATCTTGCAAAGAGTGTGGCCTACCTGCCATCTTCTTAATAACAATTACAGTATTGCCATGTTGCTATCTTGCCATCTTGGCATAGGCCTCGCCGACTGAGAGCGAAATTCACCCATCGCACAAACCTTGCGGTTTGTTCTCTGTGTATTTCGCCTCGCGGGGCGGTACCTATAAATAAAGAGCGCTCAAAAAAGGAGGTGACGCTTATAAAAAATGTGACATTTATACAGCACGAAAAGCTGACAAATGTAGTCGGCAGGATCAGATATATCAGCGATGAGAAGAAACAGGAGAACCTGTATGCGGTCTATGAAACAGTGCCGAGGAAGTACTGGAGGGATCTTGCGAAAGAGAATCAGTCGGATTTCAGGCGCAGCGGAACGAGTGGAAACTGCATCGAGGCCAGAGAACTGATAATAGCTTTGCCGAAAGAAATGACCTTATATGATCCGGATGAATTGCTCAGATACTTCGTTGAATCCTACCGAAAAGAGTATGGCGCTGAGTGCATCGCAGCTCTCCACCATAATAAGAGGAAGACAAATTATCACATCCATCTGATCTATTCGGAGCGGCAGCAGCTGGATGAACCGGTGAGAAAGATAGCGACTCGCAACATGTATTTTGATCCTGAAGGCAGGCATGTCCGGACGAAAAAGGAAGCGACTATAGATGGAGAATTGCTTCCTGGCTACAGCATGATACCCAAAGGCGAAGTGTATGAAGAGCATCTATTTGACAAAAAGAATCCGCTCTTCAAGCAGAAATCATTCACAGAAGATGTAAAAGTTTTCTTCACAGAGCTCATGAACAGGCAGCTGTCCGAACCAAATCAGATGCAGGTGTTCCCAAAGAACAGTCCATTCCTTCCGACCAAGAAGATCGGCAAGAACAATCCTAATGCTGGATTTATTGAAGAGACCAACAGACTAAAGGATGAATGGAACAAAAAGATGTGGACAGCATACCGTAATGGGGCACCCAAAGAGAGCCTGATAACGGTAAAGAAGGAACTGATATCCAAGCCGGCAGCAGAGTCGATCAGGGAAGCCGGCGGCAAAAGTAATCCCGGTAAATACAACAGCATACTTGTAAGAGCGATAGCGATAGTAGCTGAAAGGTGCAGACTCCTTAGCAGACAGGGAAGGGAGACTTGGGCTGAAGCATGGGGAGATGCACTAATGAAGTTTATAGATTATTGCACAGAAAGAGTTTCCGGAAGTGCTCTTGTACGGTATAAAAACCGTCAAAGGGAAAGATAGTTATGTGTTAATGGGCATGTTATAATTTTATTAACAACATGAGTTGCTTTTGTGAATTGTGCCACCACTGGTGACACAATTCACTTATGATATCAATAAAACAGGGAGACAGGTTGTTCGTATGGGCAATATGATCGAAGTAAATAATTTAACTAAATCTTATGTAAAATCAGGTAAGCAGATATTGAATAATACTACCTTTGCTGTTGAAGCAGGTGGGTTTTATGCTGTTATGGGTTCTTCCGGAAGTGGTAAAACAACATTACTGAATGTGATAGGCGGTATAGATATATTTGACTCTGGCGATATCACAATTGATGGTGTGAGAATCTCTGCGTTGAATAGAAATGAGATGGCAGATTTTAGACTGAACAATGTCGGAATTGTGTATCAGGATTATAACCTCATTGACTGCCTGACACTAAGGGAAAACATTATTCTGCCTTTACACAACAAAGATATAGTTCCATCGGAGTTTATCATTGTTTCAAATGAAGTTGCCGCTAAATTTGGTATAGAAGAGATCCTGGATCGCTATCCGCATGAAGTATCCGGAGGGGAGCAGCAGAGAGCTGCAATTTGCAGGGCTATTATCAATCGGCCAAAGATGGTACTTGCTGATGAGCCGACAGGTAATCTTGACTCACAATCTACAACCATAGTGATGCAGTGTTTTGAGAAGCTTAACAAAGAGGATGGTATTACAATCCTGATGGTTACACATGATCTGTATACTGCAAGCTATTGCGATAAGGTCATGCTTTTCAAGGATGGTATAATCACAAGTAGTCTTGATCGTGATGGAATGAGTCGAAAAGAATTCTACAGACATATTCTGACTGGACTTGAGCTTGGTGATATATATGAATAACGAATTGTTCCGCAAGATGATGAAAGCAAACATCAGACAGTACAGGGTGTTTGTTATATGCAATACAGTCCTTGTTATGGTCTGCTATTTTTTTGGAGGGATATATTTCAATGAGATTTTCACATCCGATAGGTATGTAGACTCTATGATTTCGTCAAATATCATTACTCCAACAGTGGTGGTATTTGCTTTTGCAGTTTTCTTTATTCCTTACACACATTTTCAATTCAATCTTCAGAATGAACGAAAATATGGGATTATGGAAGCCACTGGTGTAAGCTGGCATGACCTGCGAAACTATGTGCTGATGGAAAATGCTATGCTTGCAGGATGTTCTCTGATATTTGGCCTTGTTGGCGGAATGATGATGCTTACACTGTTTTTCAAGGTGTTTGTTAAGTTGATAGGAATAGAGATTGACTTACCTGTGATTAGTTTTCATAGCGTTCTCCGACCTTCTTTTGCGCTTCTGGTTATATATACACTGACTATTATTGCCATTGTGAGTAGGCTTTCGAGGATTACGGTTAAGGAAATGATTGAAGACAGCAAGAAGGTCAGAATAGGAAGATCTTCCAGTATAATACTTCTTTTGACTGGATTCACGGCTGTCTGCTATTCCCTCATAGGAGTATTCTTTGTCTTTGATCAGACAGATACTAACAAGTTGATCCTTTATTATATGGCTATGCTTGTTGGTGTTTACCTGATGATTTCTAATTCTTATGTATTGCTTATCTGGCTGAAGAAACACAAACCTAACCTGTTCTACAAGAATCTACCGGTAATTGGAAGTGTCAGGCAGAACTTCAGCACGAACAAAAGGATCATTTTTTTTTCGATTTGTTTGATTAGTTTTGTGGTGTTTTTCCAGACGTTTTCAGTTTACTGTTCTAAATTGATGGTTAGAAATGCGGTAAATGATAATCCCTATCAAATTGCATATATAGAATATGAAGACGGAGAACATCCATCTGAAAAAGACTTAACCACTTATGCTGAGAAAGCCGGCGCGGTTATCGATAAAAACGCTGCAATTCCAATTATAATGGACGGTTTTTTCATTATCTCCCAGAAGGATGCAAATGATAGTCTTGGAACAGACTGTAATATTGGGAAAGGAGAATGTGTTGTATATACACAATATGATCTTCATGACGGATATCCGCATGATGAATACTCAAGGAATGTGATTGCTGTTAATGGGTCAGATGAACTTGATGTTAAGAAAGTGAATTATTCCAGTCTAATCAATAACGGTCTCATTTCACAGAATATAATAGTAGTCAGTGAAGATGAGTTTGACGAGATAGGGCGTAGCGATGTTTCTGCTAGCGGTGATGTGATCCGTGTAATAAACTGTGAGACAGTCCGCCAGTCAGAAGGTTTATATCATGAAATAGCAAAGGACTATGATATGGGACTTGATGGGTTGTTTGTATCGGCACAATTCATAGACGTGAAAACAGCTGACCAGTCAGGCAAGTTCCTTATATTGGTATCTACCATGATGAATATGCTCTTATTGTTCCTTAACGCTGTGATGATACTCTTCAAAGTCCAGTCGAATAGAGAACGTAATGAAAGGAAACAAGAACTGTTGTGGGAACTTGGGATAAATGATGCAGAAGTAAATAAAACTCGAAAAACAGAGGTGATGATTATATACATAATACCTTCGTGTATTGCGGTATGTATCGGTGCCATAATGACAATAGGGCTGATTAAAATCTCATTTTAGTACCAGAATATTTAAAAGAGGTATCACCAATGATAAGCAGAATACAAATAACCGATGTAGCAACGTATAAAAGTACTACAAGTATAGAGCCAAAGTCTATTAATTTTATATACGGTGGTAACGGCACTGGTAAAACGACATTGTCAAGGGTGCTTGCAAGTGGTGCCGATGATAAAACCACTATTGAGTGGAGTTCTTCTGATCATCCCAAAGTAGTCGTTTATAATCGTGATTTTGTAGAAAACAATTTTAGTGAAGACAAGAGTCTTCCTGGCATTTTTACTCTGGGATCAGAGTCAGTAGATTTACAAAACGAGATTGAAACATTAAAGAATAAACAAAATAAGGCAAAAGAACTGAAAGACGGGAAATCATCGACACTTACAAATCTTAACCAGCAGTTAGAAAAACTCACTGAAGACACAAAAAGTGAATGCTGGGAAGTGCAAAAGAAGTATGGAGCATCATTTGCGGATGCTTTGGTCGGATATAGAGCAAGCCGCGATAGCTTCTTCGGAAAATGCATTGAGCAATTTCAATTAAAAGCGAAAGATAATGATCCGCTGCCAGATTTAGAAACAATAAAAGACAAGTATCAAGCGGCTTATTCAAAAAAAGCAGAACCGGCATATGAGTACTTAGAAGTAGATATAAACGCAGCTTCAGGTCTTGATAATCAACCCTTGCTAACCAAAGTTATTACTGGAAAGGCAGACACACCTATAGGAACATTTATACAGTTCCTAAATGCTGGGGATTGGGTCAAACAAGGTGTCGAATATGCAGAGAAAGCGAGCGGAAAGTGTCCATACTGTCAACGCGAACTACCTAACGATATTGCTGAGCAAATAGCGGCCTTCTTTGATGATGAATATATAAAAAACTGTGCTGATTTAGAAGAGTACCAGTCTCAATATGAATCAGTAATTGCTGACATATGCACAACTATAAAAGGCGTAACAGAAAAACAATATAGCTTTATACAATATGATGAATTCAATCGTATTAAAGAAAAATTTGAAGCCACTGCAGAATATAATTCACGAGCAATACAAACAAAAGTAGATAATCCTTCAAAAACGGTCGCGATTAAGCCAATAGAAGAAATAGTCAAAGATTTAAATAATGAAATAACAGCATTTAATAATAAGATTAAAGATAATAATTCTGCGATTGAGCATCAGAGGGAATCGAAAATACAATGTCAAGAATGGATATGGTCATTTTTCAAAGAAGAACTGAGTGATACGCTTTCAAAATATCATAAGAGTGCTAATGGATTGCGCAAAGGGATTAGTCATATTGAGGCAGAGATTAATCTGCAAGATGGGATAATCGCGGCGCTGGGAGAAGAAATAAGAGAGAATGAGTCCAAACTGACAAGCGTAATACCAACGGTTACAGCTATAAATAAAATTCTTCAAGGATTTGGATTTACAGGTTTTTCTCTTGCAGAAAATAGAGAAAAAATAGGTACATATTCCATTGTCAGATCAGATGGAAGTGATGCAAGCAAGACATTGAGCGAAGGCGAACATAATTTTATTTCATTTTTGTATTTTTACCACCTTTGCTTTGGAAGTCAATCCAGTACAGGAATCATGGATGACAAGATTCTGGTAATAGATGACCCGATTTCGAGTCTTGACAGCAATGTCCTTTTTGTAATCGCAACACTGGTGAAATCAATAATCCAGTATTGCCGAAATAAAGAGAAAGGTATTAAGCAGGTCTTTGTCCTCACGCATAACATATATTTCCATAAGGAAGTAACTTTTTTGGGAAGCAGAGAACACTATTCTCCTAAGGAAGTAGCTTATTTCATAATAAGAAAGAAGAATGAAGAGAGTACAATTATTTCATATGAAGATAATCCAATTAAAACGTCTTATGAAATACTCTGGGAGGATATAAAGAATCCGACTGCATCCTCAGCAAAAAGTGTTTTCAATACTATGCGGAGAATATTAGAACACTATTTTCAGGTTATAGGTGGGATAAAATATGAGGAATGTATTAATGAATTTGAAGGAGAAGACAAAATAATATGCAAGGCCTTAATTGCGTTTATTAACGATGGGTCACATACTATTTTTGATGATCTTGTTGTGTCGTTTGATGAATCATCATTAGAGAATTACTTAAGAGTGTTTAGAATGATTTTCGAGCGGCTGCACCAAATAGATCACTATAATATGATGATGGGTTTAGCTGATGAAGAATAAAAAACGGCCATCGGCCGTTTTTCAATTTACCTTATTCATCTGTACTCTCACGGCGAAGCCGCCGCGATAGAAGTAAAAGTTCGAATAGGTCAGTTGTGGTGTCCCGGAGAGGATTCGAACCTCCGACACCCGCTTTAGGAGAGCGGTGCTCTGTCCCCTGAGCTACCGAGACAAATGATATGCCGCTTTATCTGCGTGCCCGAGTATGATAACACAGATCACCTGATATATCAAGGCGGGGGAGTGCAAAAAGAGAAGTGAAAATAGAACAGCGGGAATAGGTTTACGACCTTGATATGATAATTGCTGAGTAGTAAAATTTTATTGACCTTATTAACCGCAGTAGTATGTAAGGAGATTTGTTATGTATAAGGAGACGTTAAGACAGGTTTGGGCCGAGATCGACATGTCAGCATTCGACCACAATGTTAAGCAGATCAAAGCTCAGATGCAGTGTCCTAAGATGATTGGTGTCATCAAGGCGAACGGCTATGGGCACGGTGCTACAGAGTGTGCAAAAGTGCTCAAGTATAACGGTGTTGATAATTTTGCCGTAGCTACACTTGAGGAAGGAATCAACCTTCGCGAGGACGGTATTGAGGGCAACATCGTGATCCTGGGTCTGACACCGAAGGAATGCGTAGACACCGTGATCGAGTATGACCTGATCCCTGGTGTAATGCACTATGACTATGTCAAGGCTCTGAGCGATGAGGTAATGGCGCAGGGCGCTGAACCGGCAAGAGTTCTCTTTGGCCTGGATACCGGAATGGGCCGCGTAGGATTCAGAGTGTTCACTGATGAAGAGCGTGATTATGCGGTAGAGCAGTACAAGAAGTTTGCAGAGCTTCCTGGTATTAAAATCGCCGGAGTCATCACTCACTTCTCGACAGCTGATGAGGAGCAGAGAGAATACACCAAAATGCAGATCAACAACTATAAGGCATTCTTTGATAAACTGAATGCTGCCGGATTCAATCCTAAGAAGATCTGTGCTAACTCAGCTTCGATCATGGTATATCCTGAGGTCCACTTCGACGCTTGCCGCCCGGGAATCATCCTTTACGGACTCGCTCCGTCAGGATATCTCAAGGGCAAAGTACTTGACCTCAAGCCGGTAATGACGGTAAAGGCAGAGATCGTAAACCTTAAAACAGTTCCTGCGGGGACATCCGTAAGCTATGGACGCAAGTTCACATCCTCAGAGAAAGAGACAAAGATTGCTACTATAGGTCTCGGATATGCTGATGGATATTCAAGACTCAACAGCGGCAAAATCAGCGTTCTGGTCGGCGGCATCAAGTGCCCGGTTGTAGGCAACATCTGCATGGATCAGTGCATGGTAGATGTCAGCGAAGTCCCTGATGTAAAACTCGGAGACGAAGTAGTCATTCTCGGTAAGCAGGGTGATCAGGAAATCAGCGCAGATGATCTGGCAGCGATCAATGGAACTATCAACTATGAGATCACATGCTGCTTCGACCTCAGAATACCGAAGGTCTACATCAACTATCCTGAAGGCATGTGCAAATAAAGAGGGTAAATGGATTCTTTTACACAATTTGACGGTAATCTGCTAATCGGCATCCAGCACGCGCTGAATGCCGATTGGCTTACTCCGATAATGAAACTGATTACATATATGGGCGAGGCCGGGATTTTCTGGATAATCCTGTGCCTCGTGCTGATTATTTTCAGAAAGACAAGAAGGCTCGGTATCATCTGCTCCCTATCACTTCTTTTTACTTTTATAATATGCAACCTTATACTCAAGCCGACGGTCGACAGGGTAAGGCCATGGGTGACGTTCCAGATGGTGAATGCGATGCTGCCTCCACCAGGCGATGCTTCATTCCCGAGCGGGCATTCTGCGAACTCCATGGGACCTGCATGGGCGTTGTTCCTGGCAACTATGCCGGTGAAGACCGGTGCGGGCAGGAGCTATGACGGCGTAAGATGCCTGGGATGGAAGGGTGAAGGTGCTTCTCCGCGCATGATGCACAGGATCGGCATAGCTGCGGTAGTGCTGGCAATACTGATCGGCATATCGAGACTCTACCTGGGTATGCACTATCCTTCGGATGTTGTATGCGGGCTCCTGATAGGTATGATTGTTGCGACAGTTGTATATGGGGTTATTCTGAAGATAGAAGATAAGCGCGGGCTGATAGGCAGCCGGATGTCTGAAGATCCGGAGAAAACAAATTGAAAAAGATTATAGGAAACAGATGGGACGAGCTGCTCGCTGACGAATGGCAGAAGCCGTATTATCAGGAGTTACGCTCGTTTCTTATTGAAGAATACAGGGACGGAACTGTCTATCCGCCTGCAGCGGACATATATAATGCTCTGAGACTTACGGACTATGATGATGTTAAAGTCGTTATACTCGGGCAGGATCCTTATCATGAGCCGGGGCAGGCTCATGGTCTTGCTTTCAGTGTCCGCGAGGGAACCGCTCTTCCGCCGTCGCTGGTCAACATATTTAAAGAACTCAATGATGACCTCGGCATTACGATGACCGAAAAGCCTGACGGACCTGACAGTACGCGCGGAATTCTTGACCCGTGGGCAAGACAGGGTGTACTGCTCCTCAATACGGTGCTTACTGTTCGCGCGCATCAGGCGGGATCACATCGCGGAAAAGGCTGGGAGCGCTTTACGGACAGAGTAATAGAACTACTGGCAGCCAGAGAGACTCCAATGGTGTTCGTCCTATGGGGTTCAAATGCAGGTGCAAAGAAAGATATCATAATGAGAGCACAGGGCACGCAGGGATTAAGGCATCTGATCATCACGGCTCCTCATCCAAGCCCTCTCTCAGCTTATCGCGGCTTTTTCGGCGGAAGCTACTTTTCGAGATGCAACTACTTCCTTGAAGATAACGGCATAAGTCCTGTGGACTGGAGTCTTTAGAATAATTGCAAGTCATACAGCGGTTGATAAACCGCTGTATTTTTGTTAATATATGCGGGTATACAAAAAAGGAAAGAGGGTCAATTAATGAACGATAACACAAAGAAATACAGAAGATCGGCAGTGTCAATTGCATGCTATGTGATTGCTGTGCTGATGCTTTTATATGTAATTTATATGGCAGGTAATACGGTAGCGCAGATCAATCAGTACTATGCTCAGTATGATATGAAGGCGCAGCCTATGGAGTATGTAACATATATACTTCAGACAGTCCTTCAGCCACTTATCAACACTGCAATGTTCTTTATGTTTGGACTTGTCCTTGATGAAGTCAGAAAGAATAACTCGGCTTATTATCTGAGCGACGAAGAAATCGAAGAGGCAAAAATCGCAAGGAAAGAAGCAAAGATTGCAAAGAGAGCTGCCGCAGGAGAGACCGCTGCAGCCAAGGCAGGAAGTATCACAACAACAGAGCAGTCTGTTGAGGCAGATTTCGCAAGAAGCCTTGATGAAGAGCTCAGCAAGGATGCGGAAAAGAAGGCTCCAAAGAAGAAATCCGGCAGCAGCCAGAAGAAATCCGGAGACAGCCAGAAGAAATCCGGCGAAAACAAGACCAAACAGGGCGGTCAGAACAATCAGAAGAAGCAGAGCGGTCAGAGCAAAAAGAAGACTGAAGATTCGGATGCAAACCGTGAAAAAAATACTGATAATCAGAACAGCAAAGGCGGAAGCAGTCGCAAGAAGAGCACTAAAAAACCTGCTTCCGACAAGCCAAAAGCTGAGTCAAAAGAAGCTTCAAAGTCTGAAGTAAAAGAAACTGACGGCACCAAGACAAACAAAAGCGGCGGTAACCGTAAGAGAAGCAGCAAAAAACCAGCTGCTGACAAGCCTAAGAAAGAGGAAAAAGAGGCGCCTAAAGACGCAGAAAAAGAAACACCGAAAGCTGAAGTAACTGATGCGCCAAAGACTGAAGTAAAAGAGACTCCAAAAGTTGAAGAAAAGGAAGCTCCAACGGAACCGAAGGCTGAGACAAAAGAAGTACCGAAAGCCAGGGCAGAGGAAGCTTCACATGATGAAGCAATAGAAGGCTTAAAAGCTGCAGCACAAGAGGCTGAGATTATCGAGTAAGGCAGTATATGATCGATTGGCGAGACATAACACTTGAAGATAAGGCGCGTATAGAAGAAAAGATTTGTGCAAGCGGCTGCCATGGTGCGGATTACGGCTTCGCAAATCTTTTCATATGGCGTAAGGCTTACAGACCGAAAATCGCTTTTTGCGATAACCGCCTGCTTGTCGGCATGCCGCAATGGAAGGTTTATGCATATCCTAAGGGGGACGGAGAAATCACAAATTCGATCGAACTCCTGCTCGATGAAGCACACTCACTCGGCAACAAGCTGCGCATAAGAGGTCTTACTGACAAGACTCTCGAAGAGTTTCTGCCGCTTTACGGTGACAGATTTGAGATAATCGAAGACCGCGACAATGCAGACTATATATATACTTCTGCCAGACTGTGCGACCTTCCGGGAAGACATCTTTCCTCAAAGCGCAATCATATAAAGCATTTTGAACGCAATGGAGCATGGGAGTTCCATAAGATAGCTGCCAGTTCGTGCGGAGTGTTCACATCGTGCGAGGGAGGCGCTTGCGGCAAGCTTTCATCCATTGCCGAAGCAAAAGCCTTTGTAGACGAATTCTATAAGGAAAAAAACGATCCTGATCTGGTCGATGAAGCCGGAGCAATAGAGGAAATGTTCGAGCACTATGAGACTCTGGGTTTCCTTGGCGGCATGCTTTATCAGAATGGTGAACCGGTGGCTTTCACCGCGGGTACAAAGCTCGATAACGAGGTGTTTGATACTCATTTCGAAAAGGCTCTGCCGGGTGTCGAAGGCGCTTATACCATGGTGAACCGTGAGTTTGCGAGGCTTGTAAAGGCAGAGTATCCGGATATAGTCGCATTCAACCGCGAAGAGGATATGGGCATCGAAGGCCTGCGAAAGGCCAAGCTCAGCTATCATCCTGATATTCTGCTCATGAAGTATTTCGCCATAGAGAAATAATGGATATAAAGGGCTTCGAAATCAAAACAGCAGAATACGGTTCTGCAGAATACGAGGGGCTGCGTTCTCTCTGGTGCGTGGTCTTCGACAGTAAAGCTGCCGAAGTTGACGCTTTTTATGAAAACTTCGGTGATGACATAACGGGCTACGTGGTAACCGACGTGACAGGCAGTGTGTGTTCGGCACTGAGCTGCCACCTTTGCGGAACCTATGAGAATATGCCGGTATATGTGAGCTACGCGGTCTGTACACGCAAAGACATGCGCGGAAAAGGCCTGGCAGCGGGGCTGATATCATTTGTCAGAGACAAGGTGACTGAGGCAGGAGGCATTTCAATAGTATCTCCGGCTGAACCGTCACTGGTATCCTATTATGCAGAACTGGGTTATGAACCACATTTCTTTGTGACTGAAAGAGCCGTGATGTCGCCGGAATTCGATCTCGATGAATATGATGATTTTGACGAATTCGATCTTGATATAGAGGGGGCTGATCCGACGCCGTTCAGAGCCGAACTCGACCTGCAGCGTATGCCTGCGGAAAAATATAACATATACAGAGAGGCATTCCTGGCGGGGCAGCCTCATATAGAACCGAGCAGTGAAATGCTTAGTCTCATAGAAGCAGAGAGCATGAACGGCTGCAGTCTTTATTCAGTCAACAGGGGAGATGCCATATGTGCTGTAAGCTATGTGGACCCGGCAAAGGTCATAGTGACTGAACTGATACTCAATCCTGTTCTGAAAGAACTCTCACTTGATATCGATACCGAGATCGCATCGATGATAGCAAAATACTTCGGAGCTGCCGAAACGATTTTTGCCACTCCGGGATATGGAAAGTGCCAGGGCATGGCCTGCGGTCTGCCTCAGAAGTCCGGAGAGCAGAACGAAGAGTGCGAATATTACGGGGAGCCGTATTACGGATTTCCGATAGAATAAAAAGGAGAAAAAAATGAACATAGTATGTCTGGATATGGAAGGTGTCATTTATCCTGAGATATGGATTGCCTTCAGCGAGGAGAGCGGTATTCCTGAACTCAGAAGAACGACTAGAGATGAGCCTGACTATGACAAACTGATGAAGTGGAGAATGGGCATACTCAGAGAGCACGGACTAAAGCTCAGGGATGTGCAGAACACCATCGCCAAAATTCGTCCTCTTCCGGGTGCCAGGGAATTCCTTGATGAGCTCCGCAGCATCACTCAGGTGATAATACTCAGTGACACATTCTCGCAGTTTGCACAGCCTTTGATGGAGCAGCTGGGTTGGCCTACAATCTTCTGCAACGAGCTGGTGATAGATGACGAGGGATATATCGCAGATATCAGAATGCGCTGCGAGCACTCTAAACTTACTACAGTAAGAGGCCTTCAGGCTATTGGATACGATACGATTGCTGCCGGAGACAGTTACAATGACCTCGAGATGATAGAAGCCAGCAAGGCAGGGTTCCTGTTCCGCTCCACTGAGCAGATTAAAAAGGACTATCCTCAGTATCCAGCATTCGAGGAGTATGACGATTTTCTCGCTGCTATCAAGGAAGCACTTTAAAAATCCTATTTGATAAATAGGAATAATACTTGCTTTTGACTGCCCGCAGTTGTACTATATGCGGTGTAGAGAAATCGACGAAAGGAGTCTGTTCAAATGATTACAAAGGATATGATCATCGGAGACGTTATCAACGAGCATCCTGAACTGGTCCGCACTTTCTTTGCAAACGGCATGATGTGCATTGGCTGCCCGGCTTCGCAGGGCGAGTCCATTGATGCTGCTGCAACAGTACACGGACTTGATGCTGATCAGCTCGTATCGGCTCTGAATGAAGCACTCGCATAAGCGGTGCGAAACTGCCGGACTTTGGCAAGTATAAAAATAAAACATATAAAAATTAAGGGTGACAAGGCTTTTGCCTTGTCACTTTTTCGTAAATCAGATATTATGTAAGATGAATTAGAGTTTACTGGCCTTGAAAGGGAATGAGACGATGTTTTACGAAGTAAGTAAAGAAGTGTTCGAAAAGCTTCCGAATTTCGTAGTTGGCGTAGTAGCCGTTACCGGTATCAACAATGCAAAAGAGTATCCTGCCATTGAAAAGATGCTCGAGGATAACTCAAACGAAGTCATTCAGTATTTTGCTGAATCAGGCAACAAGGCAAAGAACGATCCCTGCGTAGTACCTTACAGGGAAGCTTTCCGTGCGCTCGGCATGAATCCTAACAGATATGCATGCGCAGCTGAAGCTCTCATGGACCGTCTTGCTAAAGGCAAGGGACTTCCTTCGATCAATCCGGCTGTAGACCTCGGCAATGCTATTTCTCTGAAATACAAACTGCCTATCGGCGCTCATGACCTTTATACTTTTGTACGTCCTGACGGCAAGGGCAGGGGATGCGAGGATACCGGTCTTGAAGTAAGACCTGCGACGGACGAGGACACATTCAGACCGTTCGGTGCAGCTGAAGGCGAATTCGACAACCCTGAAGTGGGTGAGGTCGTATACGTTTCGGGTCACGAGGTAAGGACGCGCCGCTGGACATGGAGGCAGAGTGAAGTCGGTAAGATGACCGAAAAGACGACGGGAGTCCTCTATCCTATAGACGGATTCTCTGATCTGAACCTCGAAGAAGTAAAAAAGGCGATGAAGGACTTTACTGAACTCGTTGCAAACTACTTTGCTCAGTCAGGCCGCAGCTGTACAGTTGCGACCGGGATCGTCGACAGGGATCACCCGAGATTTGAGTTTTAGCCTCAAGGGAGACGCAAATGTACGACAAGGACATAAGAAACGATGAGGAAATGAAAAAGCTTCTCATCGAAAAGGCGATAGAAAAGCTGCCTAACTCATATGCCCCGTATTCACGCTACAATGTAGCGGCGGCAGCTCTGTTTGATTCAGGAGAGATATACACAGGGGTAAACGTTGAAAGCGCTTCGTTCGGCATGACCATATGCGCAGAAAGAAACGCAATCTTTCATGCGATAGCAGAAGGCGAAAAGAGACTTCTTGCAGTCGCGATAGTGGGCGGTACTGACAGGGTGCGCAGCGAGTACTGCGTTCCGTGCGGTGCATGCAGGCAGGTAATGAGGGACTTTGGAGATAAGGATACGATGATAGTTCTTTCAGCGAGAACGCCTGATGACTATCTTGAGAACACTCTGGATGAGCTGCTTCCGTACAGCTTCGGTCCCGAGAGTATCTAATAAGGAGGTTCAAATGATATACACAGTAACTTTTAATCCCGCGATCGATTATATCGTAAGGATGGACAAACCACTTGATCCGGGAATGACCAACAGATCGGCATCCGAAGACTGCTTCTTCGGAGGAAAGGGTATCAACGTATCCACCGTTCTTAAGAATCTCGGGATCGAGAACACCGCTCTTGGATTTGCGGCAGGTTTCACCGGAGAAGCTATCGTTGACAGTGTAAACAAGAAGGGGATAATCGCAGACTTCATCATGCTGGAGGAAGGCATCTCCAGAATCAACGTCAAGATCAAAGGAGAAGAGGAGACTGAGATCAACGCTCAGGGTCCTAAGATCAGCGATGAGGCATACGACGAACTGCTTAAAAAGCTTGACAAGCTTCAGGAAGGGGATGTACTAATACTGGCAGGAAGCATTCCTAATTCACTCCCTAGCAATGTCTACGAGATCATACTTGAGAGACTTTACGGGAAAGGCATCATGTTCGTAGTGGATGCTACAAAGGATCTTCTCCTGAAAGTACTCAAATATAATCCGTTCCTGATCAAGCCTAACAATCATGAGCTTGGAGAAATGTTCGGCGTTGTTCTTAAGACAGACGATGAGATCGAAGAGTATGCCAGAAAGCTTCAGGATATGGGTGCAAGGAACGTGCTTATCTCAATGGCAAAGGACGGAGCGATGCTCATCACTGAGGACGGTCAGAGATTCCGCGTAGGTGTTCCAAAGGGAAAGGTCAAGAATTCCGTTGGTGCCGGAGATTCCATGGTAGCAGGATTTGTTGCCGGATACATGAAGTCTCATGATTATCGTGTGGCTCTCAACATGGGAACCGCTGCAGGCAGTGCTACTGCATTTTCAGACGATCTCGCAACAGGAGATCTAATAAACAGCATTTTCGAAACTCTGTAAAAAACGCTGCATAGTTTCGTTAATGAATATAGTTATGGAGATAATGGGGGTTATCTTTATCTAAAAATGCGCTATGCGCAGAAAGGAAACAAATGAAAATTACAGATTTATTGAAGAAGGAAGGAGTCTTGCTGAATCAGCACCCGGCCGACAAAGACGCCGCGATTGATATCCTGGTAGGCCTTCACGACAAGGTGGGGAACCTGAACGACAAAGCAGGATACAAGAAGGCTATCGAGGCCAGAGAAGAACAGGGCTCAACTGCCGTTGGCATGGGCATTGCTGTTCCTCACGCAAAGACTGATGCTGCCAAGCACCCGGGTCTTGTCGCAATGACAGTACCTGAAGGCGTTGACTACGGATGCATCGACGGAACAAACAGCAATCTGTTCTTCATGATCGCTGCTCCTGCAGGCGCTGCCGACACTCACCTCGAAGTACTTGCAAACCTCATGACAATGCTCATGGATGCAGACTTCTCGCAGTCACTCGTACAGGCTAAAACAGTAGATGAGTTCCTTGATCTTATTGACGCCAAGGAAGCTGACCGTTTCGGAAAGGAAGAAGCTGCTCCTGCAGCAGCAGCCGCAGCAGCACCGGCAAAAGGAACAAAGGTAGTTGCTGTCACAGCCTGCCCTACAGGCATAGCACACACCTATATGGCAGCCGAAGCACTTGAGCAGACCGGAAGCAAGAATGGCGTTGACGTCAAGGTAGAGACACAGGGCTCAGGCGGTGCAAAGAATGTACTTACAGCTGATGAGATCAAGGCCGCTGACGTTGTAATCATCGCAGCTGACAAGAACGTTGATCTTGGACGTTTCGATGGAAAGAAGCTGATCAAGGCTTCAACAGCTGATGCTATCCACCGCTCAGAAGGTCTCATTGACCGCGCTATCGCAGGAGATGCTCCGGTATATCAGCACACAGGAGCTGCTGCGGCATCAAGCGATTCATCCGGAGACGAAAGCGTAGGAAGGTTTATTTATAAGAGCCTTATGGACGGTGTTTCACACATGCTTCCATTCGTTATCGGCGGCGGTATCATGATCGCAATAGCGTTCCTTCTGGATGACTACTCAATAGATCCGAGCAACTTCGGTTCTAACACTCCGGTCGCTGCATGGTTCAAGTCTATCGGAGGCACAGCATTCGGCTTCATGCTTCCTATCCTTGCAGGATTCATCGCACGCAGTATCGCTGACCGTCCTGCTCTGGTAGTCGGTTTCGTAGGAGGTGCGCTCGCTGCATCAGGTTCTACATTCACTTCTCCTGGCGGCGGCATCCCATCTGCATTCCTCGGTGCTCTTGTTGCCGGCTTTGCGGCTGGATTCATCGTCAAAGGCATGCAGAAAGTCTGCGACAAGCTTCCTGCGGCATTGGAAGGAATCAAACCGGTACTCATTTATCCGTTATTCGGTACGCTGATAATTGGTGTTCTCATGTGTCTGATCAACCCGATTGTTGGTGCGCTTAACAGCTGGATCTCAAACGTTCTTATGGGAATGAGCTCGGGCTCCAGTGTCATTCTGGGACTTATTCTCGGAGCCATGATGGCTACGGATATGGGCGGCCCGCTCAACAAGGCTGCATATGTATTCGGTACAGCAGCGCTCGCTAACCAGAATGAGATCGGCTACATGATCATGGCTGCAGTAATGGTCGGCGGAATGGTACCACCTATCGCTATCGCTATTTCCACAATGGTATCCAAGAAGAAATACACAGAAGCTGAAAGAAAGACCGGACCTGCAAACATCGTCATGGGTCTCAGCTTCATCACCGAGGGTGCTATCCCATTCGCGGCAGCAGATCCGCTGCATGTTATTCCGGCACTGATGGTTGGTTCCGGAATCGCAGGCGCGCTCTCGATGGCATTCAAGTGCACGCTCATGGCACCTCACGGAGGAATCTTCGTATTCCCGGTAGTAGGCAACGTGGCAATGTATCTCGTAGCACTTATTGTAGGTTCTGTCGTTGGAGCTCTGCTTCTGGGCGTACTCAAGAAGAATGTCGAAGAATAGCATATAGCTAAAAGCCATATACCATTAAGGCAATGAAAAAAGGAGTTCGTCATGAACTCCTTTTTTTCTGTCCGGAAAGTGCCGGCATGATCCGCAAAGGGAAGGTTCATCTTATTACTTGTAAAAACTGATCTCCCCGTTTTCTGAAAGGTTGAAACTGATAAGGTCCGTGACATAGTCATCGCCGTAAATGTCGGTAATACAGAATGCATAAGAATAATCTCCTGCATACAGATAATCGTATTCGATCTTAAGTTTACCTTTCTCTGATTTTATTGTGTACGGCTCGCCCTCATATTCATCAAGATCGTTACCGTCCTCGTCGATGCAGTAGTAGAGAGGGGCTACTTTATCGCCTTTCCTGAGCTTAATGATATCCTTGGCGGATGCTCCCCATTCATCTATACCATCCCACGCGCCTTCGACCTTGACTCTTCCGTCATCGAAATACTGCCTCATTCTCAGATTGGTCTCTTCTCCGTTAAGCAGTACCGGGGATGTGTAGATGACGTATTCGTCAGTCACATCAACTATATATGTGGCGAGATTCTGTCCGTCAGGAAGTGACAGCCAGTATCCGTCAAAGTTGTCGCTTACATATCCTGTATCCCAGTCGATGTTTACATCATATGTTTCACCCAGCTCGATATAAGTACCGTCATCAAGCTCGTTATATACAAGCGCCAGCACATCACATGTGTTGGAGTATCCTTCATCATCAAGAACGAAACAGTATTCTCCGGCAGAGTTCATACCGGGCTCTTCTTCGAAAGATATCAGCTCACTCTGAGCACCTTCTTCATGTTCGTCGAGGAAGTCCCAGAAACCGCCTTCATCCTCATATTCATCATCATATTCGTACTCGCCGGTCTCATCATCGAACAGGAAGCTGTTAAGCCATTCCCAGATTCCGCCGTCGTATAATTCACCGTCGTCATAATCATCAGTGTTGCCGCCATTGACGCTGCCGTAGCCCTGACGTCCGACGAAAGACATGTAGTAAGGACTGATGCATATTCCCTCAAATATACTGAGCTCTTTGGAACCCTCTATCATAAGAGGATAATATGTCGACAGACCGGAAGCTTTCTTATGATCCGCTCCGGAGACTTTATATACAACCGCCTCGTTCAGGGCATTGCCTGCAGCCTCTGCTTTATCTGACCATTTATTGCACGATGAAATGATGCCGCCGAGGTCGACCATGTTGGTATAGCCTTCTGTTTTGTTGTTGCCTCCGAAATTGTCCGCGGAATTGATGTTGCGCACCATTGCCGAAAGCACATCCTTGTCTTCGCTTTTCTGGTAGATCTGCTTTGAAAAACTATTGAATTTTTTGAGCAGTGAATCCATTCGTGACAGATCAATGACTGACATCGTTACTATCTGACCGTCGCCGGCTTTATCGCACTGATCCTTGAAGCTGTCGCAAACCCTTTTGCCGAGAGCTGCGCCGTCCGCGTCAGGGTGCTTTGCCAGGTAATTTCCTATCGCCGTATAATCCCACCCGGATCCCGGCTCACTTTCCTCTGATCCGAACATATAATCAGAATAAGAAGCAAGGATATTGGCGGCTTCTACTGTGCCCATCAGACATGCATCAAAACCGATGAACTCAAACTTGTCCGTAAGCGATCCGCTGTCTACGAGGCTCAGTAATGCTGCATCTATCTCGCGAAGACCGAGGGAATCATTGTCCTCAAGCTCATCAAAGCATACTCCGCTCAGACTGCCGCCGCCGTGATCCCAGAATATGACGCCCATTTTCTCTGCAGGGTAGTTCTGAATACCCCACTTCAGAAATCTGGTCAATGTAGAGGTTTTTCCCATAGAAGCCTGCCTGTCTTCTCCTGCAGCCTTCAGCTTTCCATTCTCAACAACATACCTGCCAAGACTATCGCTGTCTATATTGTCATCGTGCCAGTATGAGCAGCCTCCGGTCTCAATCACAAACCGCACATTATTACTGGCTGATGCCTTGCACATCTCTTTTATGTCGTCGCTGGCCATTCCTCCGCCAAAGAATATGCGGGATTCGAGATCAGAGCCGCACAGATACACAAAGATAGTCCATGTATCCTTGTCGCCCATAGGAATGTTCTTTATCGCCGGACGCTCTATGCTCATAGATCCGGAAGATTCATCCACCTGTATATTCAGACCCGCAGTTGTCTTACGCAGACCGTCTTTACCCGTTTCAGAGAGATCTTCATCACTGCAGCCGCAGAGAGAAAGCAGTAATGCCATGATCAGGACCAGTGCAGTTCTTTTCATATATAAACCGTTCCCTTCAGTAATTGTATTTGCACTTTCAAGATACCACTTCAATGATGTGAAGTAAATTATCATAAAATGAAAAAGGAGTCCGTGATGAACTCCTTTTTGATTTTGTTCTGAAAAGGTAAGCGAAGTATTTTTCGTTTGTGGCGAGGAAGCAAGCACTCGAGGAGCGGAGCATACCGAAGTATGTGAGCACCGCAGAAGTGCGTAGCTGACACTGCCACAGGCGGAAAAGACGAGCTTATCTCTTTGAGAACTGGCTTGCTCTTCTTGCCTTCTTGAGACCCGGCTTTTTACGCTCTTTCATTCTTGGATCTCTTGTCAGGAAACCAGCTGCCTTGAGTGCAGGTCTGTAAGCCTCTTCGTCGACTTCGCAGAGTGCTCTTGCGATTCCGTGTCTGAGTGCTCCTGCCTGGCCTGTGAAACCGCCGCCGTTAACGGTAGCGATAACATCGAAGCTGCCGAGTGTTCCTGTAAGTTCGAGAGGTCTTCTGACTTCGTTCTTAACGATATCTTTCTCGCCGAAGTAAGTATCGATGTCTCTCTTGTTGATGATGATGTTGCCTGCTCCAGGAAGAAGTCTAACTCTGGCTACGGATGACTTTCTTCTGCCTGTTGCCTGATACATAGTCTTTGCCATTGTCTACTCCTCCTTTCTACCAAGTCCATACTTCAGGCTTCTGAGCTGTATGTGGATGCTCAGGTCCTGCGTAAACTTTGAGCTTCTTGAACATCTGGCGTCCGAGTCTGCCCTTCGGCATCATTCCGCGAACAGCGTGGAGGATGATTTCCTCAGGCTTTGTTGCTCTCATTTCACCGAGAGTTGTCTCCTTGAGTCCGCCCGGATAACCGGAGTGTCTCTTGTAGACCTTGTCGGATTCCTTCTTGCCGCTGACTGCAACCTTCTCAGCATTGATCACGATGACGTAGTCGCCTGTGTCGATGTGCGGTGTGTAAGTCGGCTTTTTCTTTCCTCTCAGGAGCATAGCTGCTTCTACAGCAAGCTTACCGAGAGTCTTTCCTTCTGCATCGATAACGTACCACTTGCGGTCGATATCGGATGGCTTAGCGATGTAAGACTTCATTTTGATTCCTTTCTACCTACTCGGATCTGCCTATGTGCTTTGCGTCTGTTTTACGGTACGGCTGCCTTATTGCAGAGCTTTTTCGGCCCGCCTACTGGGAGAGACCTGCCCGCGCAAGCGCGGTCGCCTTTCTGGTTCGGCATAACTAGTAATAAATTATTAGTGCCTTGGCTGCCGGCATTTTTGCCTGCCTCAGCTCGCGGCGCTGTCGGTCCAGCGCACACGCTCGATTAGTATAAGGTGTCAAAGCCTTGAAGTCAAGCGTTTTTATGTGTAAAATCGTCGCATGAGCGATAAAAATAAAGGGAATCTTGCACTGCTGATGACAGCAGTCTTATGGGGCACGGGTTTCATATCACAGAAGTTCGGAAATGCAGTGATGCCGCCTGTGACGTTCAATGCGGTACGGCAGCTTATGGCTGCTGCGGTACTGACACCTCTTGTGCTGCACAGCCTTAATAAGAGCGGGTATCTTGACCGGTCCCGCAGTTCTGCAGCTGAGACAGGCAGAAGACGTAAAAGGATGATTTTAGCGGGTGCCTTCTGCGGCTTTTTTCTTATGGTGGGAACGGCTACTCAGCAAATCGGACTTCTGACAGTTAGTGCGGGTAAGTCCGGTTTCATCTCATCTGTATACATAGTTTTTGTACCGTTTTTCAGTGTGCTGATCGGACAGAAGGTGCGCATGCGTTCGGTAGTGTGTGTCATCATGGCATTTATCGGATTTGCGGTCATGAGCCTGAAAGGCGGTCTGGGAGGCGCTACACAAGGCGACTGGCTTACTCTGGTAAGTGCAGCAGGTTTCGCAGCGCAGATAGTCGCAGTCAACTGCTTTATCGACAAGGATAATGCAATACTGCTGTCACAGCTTCAGTTCTTTTTCTGCGGGATAATGAGCCTGATCATTGCGCTTATAACCGAAGGTTTCGTGCCTGCGATGGTGCTTGCCGGTCTTCCGGTTCTTCTTTACTCGACATTCGTACCGACAGCAGGCGGATACACTCTGCAGATCGTCGGCCAGAAATACACTGACTCATCAACTGCAGCTCTCATAATGAGCCTTGAGGCCGTTTTCGCTATGATATTCGGTGCGATTTTCCTGCACGAGTTCATGAGTGTCAGGGAGATAGTGGGGGCAGCCATAATATTCGGCGCAACCATACTCGGTCAGCGCGAGTAGGAACGATGAGGGCGCAGGGCAAACTTTTCAGGGCATACAAAAGGCAGCCATAACGGCTGCCTCATTTTTTTTATCAGATACTGTGGTTCTCTTTCTGCTGCTGTTTATATTTGTAACCCCCGTATGTGATCAGTCCGTCATCCAGAAGGTCGGTAATGATTTCCTGAGCCAGCACCTGATAGTTGTAGGAGTGCTTATAGGATTCAACTCTCTTCTGCAGAGCCTGGTTGATAAGATCAATATCATCAACCTTGAATCTATATAGATTATATCCTTTGTAGCCAAGCGAACCCTCACCGTTAGGCGGATAATCATACTGAATTGTGAGGACCTGAGCCAGTCCGTTTCTGATTTCTTCTATACTAGCGTTCATATCACTGCCTCCCGATTCCTATTTGTTCTTATAGCGAAGTATTTCCTCGCCGTCCTTGATGATCATGTCCATGTTGTCAACATTGATGTCGTAGATGCTCTTAAGAGGGTCTCCGTTTATTACCAGCATATCGGCGCTTTTGCCTCTTGTGATGGAGCCGGTGATGTGGTAGCAGCCGAGAGCTCTTGCTCCGTTGGCTGTTCCGGCTATGATAGCATCCATCTCGCTCATTCCGCATGAGTCTACGAATCTGTGTATTTCACCGATTGCCGTGATGCCGTAAGGTGTCGAATCCGAGTTGAAACTGTCAGAACCCACAGTGATTATGACTCCCATTTTGTATGCTTTGTTGACGTTGTCATAGAGCCTTGCGAGCTCCTTGTCTATGAGTGTCTTTCCCTCGTATTTGTCGTGGACGCCCGGAATATACTGCGGAGGATAGGTAGACAGCCACGCAGGGAGGAAGTTGATGGTAGGACAGAAATAAATGCCCTTGTTATACATTTTCTCCATATCCGGTTCGTTGATCTCAAATCCGTGGATTATGAAATCTACGCCCGCATCTACTGAAGGAGTAGTTGATCCGTATGTATGTGACCAGACAGGGATACCTCTCATTGCTGATTCTTCAACAACCGCCTTGATTTCCTCAAATGTATAGTGGTGATCGCGTGATGTATCCCATCTGTAAATTCCGCCGCCTGTCGCCCAGATCTTGATAGCATCAGGGCATTCTCTGAGCCTGCGCCTTACGGCCTTGCGCAGTTCCCATGGACCGTCCACGGTTTCTGCCCACGGATGGCTTGCATAAACCTCTTCGATGGAGCAGTTGTGCGAATCTCCATGCGAAGCTGTTGCGCAGAATCCTCTGCCGCTCGCTATGACTCTCGGTCCCTGCATCTGCCCTGTATTGGTCATGTCCCGGATAGGGATACCGAATCTGGAGATTTCTCCTACTGTAGTAAGTCCGTTTTCAAGGCACTCATGCGCCTGCTGAACTGCCATTACCTGCTTTTGCAGCAGAGGTTCTCTTACCCAGTCGGAATCATTGTCGTTAAGATTGCCGCTGAAGTGAAGGTGTGTGTCTATAAGACCCGGCATGATGGTCTTGCCTGCAGCATCGATGATCTCATAGCCCTCAAGACTTGGCGCCATGTCGTAATTCCGTTCCCCGGCGTAAATGATGCCGCCGTGGTCGATCATTACCAGAGAATCCTGTATCGGCGCTTTGTGCCTGCCGGTAATCAGCTGTCCGCCCACGAACGCCGCCTTAAGATAGTGTCTTTTTCTCATTGCAGATCTCCTGTTTATAAAGTGAATAAATATTACGGCAACACTGCTTACAATTGCCAAAATCATAGAATGTAGCAAAATTATAGCACGGTATTGGACTCTTTGCATATATCGCGATGCGCAATCCGGTCACTACGGTGTATAATATCTGCGAAAAAAAATTCCGCGAAAGGAGATCGTTTTACATATGAAATACGAAATCAGAGGGCCTTACAAATGTTATCCTTGGCGGTGAAGGCCTGTTCAACACGGTCGTGACGGGACCGGGAAAAGTATGGCTGCAGACCATGCCGATCAATGCGCTGGCAATGAACCTCTATGCATATATGCCGCATCCAAGTAACTAGAAACAGGAATGGTATGAACGACAACGAAAACAAGACAATAAAAACAGAGTCTTTTGAAGACAGGCTGACAGCCCTCGGCGAAAGCGAGATGGCTATGTTCCGCTTCCTTCTGGACAAGCCCGCAGGTGTGATACTTACTGTCGGGACAGATAAGATACTGGCGCAGCTCCTTGAAAGAGAAGGGCTGGTGCTTTGCGAGCCGGGAGATAAGGTGGTAATGCCGGAAGAAGTCCGCATGGCTTACGAAGAGGTACGTTCTGACGAGCTTATATTGAAGTGGCGCAAACGCAACTGGATGTACAAGTGCATTGAGGCGGGCAAGTATCTCTATGGTGTCATGACTTATGACGTTCTCAGGGACCTGTTTGCCCTGAGGTATCCGGGTGCAGATATGGTGGAGATTATGGAGCTTTTCGATTCGACACCTCTGTATTACCAGTGGTTCACCGAAAGAGACGGCAAGCTGGTGCTGAACGGATTTGAACAGAACGACTACTACAAATACCTCGAACAGCAGGTGCAGGGAGACATTCCTTTCTATGTGCCGACCGTGAAAGAGGTTGAGGAACTATATGAGCAGGGAAGCCTTATCAGCCGCGAATCGCATCAGAAGATAAAGGGCTTTATTGAGGATGCCTTTGGCTGCGACTCCGATACTGCTGCCCTGAAGGTGCATGAGCTCTATGAGACCGTTAATAACCATATGCGTGTAAACGACGCTGTTGAGGCGTTCATTAATGGCGAAACCGGTTCCGGAGAAGCTGACGACAGATTTGAATTTGAGTCCGATGAAGAACACTTCAGGTTCACTGAACTCTATATCGAAATGAGCAGGGACTGCCGTATCAGAGATAACCGCGGCCATGACTACTATGAAATGGTGGCGATAATGTCGCTGAAAAACGGTGCATCTGCCGGCAGGAACAGTGCTCCTGTAAAGCGGGTTAAGATAGGCAGAAATGATCCGTGTCCGTGCGGTAGCGGCAAAAAGTATAAAAACTGCTGCGGCCGCAGCTGACAGGGGACAATCAGGATAAGTCAGATCCAGGCAAATGCCCGGATTTTTTGTCGCTTCGCGGGCGACCATGTGCCTTCCTTTTTTTTACTAACATGTAGTTGCAGACAGAGAGACGCGGAAGTGAGTGATTCCGCTGCAAAAGAGTAATAGTAAAGGAGGAAGCACAATGAGCAACAGGAACGAAAAAATAGAAGTCGTTTTCATCATGGACAGGAGCGGGTCGATGGGAGGCCTTGAGGCGGATACGATAGGCGGTTTCAACGCGATGCTTGCTAAGCAGAAGGAAGAGTCAGACAACATCATCTGGTCGACGGTGCTGTTCGACCATATATCAGAAGTGATCCATGACAGGGTACCGGTAGAAAAAGTGAGGGATCTTGACAGCGACACATATTACGTGAGAGGCAGCACTGCGCTTCTCGATGCAGTAGGCGGTGCGATCCGCCACATCGGCAATGTGCACAAATACGCCAGGGAGGAGGACAGACCGTCAAAGACACTTTTTGTTATCACGACAGACGGCATGGAGAACTCCAGCGTAATATTCGACTACAGGCGCGTGAAGCGTATGATCGAAAGACAGCAGAAAAAATACGGCTGGGAGTTCATATTCCTCGGAGCCAACATGGATGCGGTAAGTGTGGCCGGCAGGATGGGCATAGCACCGGAGAGGTCAGCCAGATTCCTTAACGATGGTATAGGCATTGCGAAGAACTTTTCAGTAGTGTCGGAGTCAATGACGAAGATGGCAAGAGGATACACTCTCGATGCCTGCGAGCTCGACGGGATACGTGAGGATTACGCATGCAGAACGAAATAGTGGTTCATCACATTTCTGAAAAGGATTAGGCGATGAAAAAAGTATATAGTGTATAATAAAGGCAGCGCATCGTACCGGTGCGCTGCTGAGATGATGAGGAAAGACAATGGCACTGCAGATAGTACGCAACAACATAATAAATGCAGAGGCTGATGCAATAGTCAACACGGCGAATCCTGCAGTCGGGGTAGGCAGAGGCGTAGATCATTCCATCTATGAAGCTGCCGGCTGGGACAGGCTTCTGGAAGCCAGGGAAAAAATCGGTGAGCTGTCTCCCGGAGAGGCAGCATGGACACCGGCATTTGATTTGCACGCTAAATACATAATACATACGGTAGGGCCGGCCTGGCGTGGGGGAGATTTTTGCGAAAGGGAGACTGTAGCCATGTGCTACAGCAGATCGCTGGAGCTTGCTGCAGAGCTTGGCTGCGAGTCGATAGCGTTTCCCCTTATAGCTACCGGAACTTACGGATTCCCAAAGGATGAAGCGCTTCGCATTGCAATGGCAGAGATAAGCAGATTCCTGCTAGCAAATGAAATGGAAGTGCTGCTGGTCGTTTATGACAAAGAGTCGTTTGAAGTGTCCGGTAAGCTCTTTTCTGACATCAGGTCATTCATCGGTGACAGTGATACGGACTATGATGCGGTATACCGTTCATATATGCCTATTGAAATGGCCGGCAGAAACATGGCCGGATCACCCGCAAAACAAAGCTCTGACCTGAGCAGGCCAAAGACATCCGGCAGGCGCGGCTTACTGGACAGGTTTCTGAACAGAGACAGGGCAGAAAGCCGGGAGGTGAAGGGAGCTTTACCTTCAATAGATGCCGGTTATGATCTGTTTGAAGATGAGGATACTGAAGCGCTCGAAGCATTATATATGGATGAGAGTGCAACGGAAGCTTCGTATGCGCCGTCATATGTGCCTGCTTTTCCGAGTGAGGCAAAGTCGCTCGAAGACAGGCTGGAGCACCTGGACAAAACTTTTCAGCAATACCTGTTCATGCTGATAGACCGCCGGGGTCTCAGCGATCCGGATGTATATAAAAAAGCAAATATCGACAGAAAGCACTTCTCCAAGATAAGGAGCAATGTCGATTATTCACCCAGCAAGAAAACAGCGCTCGCGCTGGCTATAGCACTCGAGCTCAGCCTAGATGAGACAAGAGATCTGCTTGCCCGCGCAGGGCTTGCTCTCTCTCCAAGTATAATATCCGACAAGATAATCGAGTATTGCATCGAGACATCCAATTACGATATTTATGAGATCAACTGTATTTTATTCAAATATGACCAGCCGACACTCGGCGCCTAGCGAAAGGAGAAGGGTATGGAGATCCTGAATGTGACTTACAAATGTAAAGAAGGTATGAGGGAGAAGTTCCTCGAAGCGATCAAGGCTGAGGGTCTCGACGCTGCAAGCCGTGCAGAAGCCGGCAACATCAAATACGATTTCTATTTTGCAGAAGCGGACCCTGATGAGCTGTTTCTCTTTGAAAAGTGGCGTGATGAAGAAGCTGTAAAAAGCCATAACACAGAGACTCATTTTAAGAGATTTGGTGAGCTGAAAGCAGAGTATGTGAGCGAAACCGTGCTCGAGCGCTATACTAAGTAAAAAGAAGGTTTAAGTGTATAGATTGATCAGGGTTGTTGCGGCTATAATAATAGAAAACGGCAGCTTCTTCGCGACCCAGCGCGGTTACGGGGCGTGGAAGGACTGGTGGGAATTCCCCGGGGGCAAAATCGAAGAAGGCGAGACTCCCGAGGAAGCATTAGTACGTGAAATAAAGGAGGAACTCGATACACTGGTATCAGTCGACGAGTTCCTGATGACCGTGGAATATGATTATCCGGAATTCCATCTTTCCATGGATTGTTTTTTATGCAGCGTTATAAGCGGTCAGCTGACACTTCTCGAGCATGAATCGGCCAGATGGCTGCCGCTCAGCGATCCGTGGCAGGTAAAATGGCTGCCCTCGGATATTGAAGTTGTTGAAAAACTAAAAAAGAGGGGTCAGAGTGAATCACATCAATAATGACACAGATCATATCCTGATAAGAAAAACCCGGAACATTCTCATCGTAGTGGGAACGGGAACCATACTGTTCAGCGTCTGGACTGTTGTTAAGACGCTGAGTTCGATTTTTCTGCTCAGAGATGAGGCAATCGCTGCCGCCAGAAAAACTGTCGATGAAATCGGTCTTGTTGTACCCGATCAGCAGCTTTTCTTTATTGCACTTGTGACTGTGCTGATATCCATGATTCTCTTCCTGACTGTCAGAATATATATCGGAATGGCGGCGATTTCGGAAGGAAGAGGATCCCGGAGGAGGAAGGGATATCTCCTCCTCGCGGTCCTGATGATCATCTTCAACATAACGGCGATCGTCATAAACTTTATTTCTGTAAATCCACAAGAATCCCTCGGGGCATTCAGCCACGACACTTCATTATCATCACTTATCATTGAACTCACATCAATGGTAATGATAGTAGAAATGGTTTTCTCTGCAGTAAGGCTGAGAAGGGCGTGCATCCGGGTCAGTCAGAGCGCAGAACAGAAAGAGCAGGAATAGCATATGCAGCTGGATTTTCATTACTATGCGACATATTGCGCAGCGTTCATCGCAGGATACACTCATGACGAGTGTCTGCAGATCGCTTATAGTGACCAGTTTACGGACTGCTGCTCAAGAACCTTGCTGCAAAAGCTGAACGGCCCGCTCAGTGCAGCGACCACTCAGCTCCAGCTTGAGCTGATGGATGCGCATACCGATCCGGTAGGCCTGCAGGATATCACAAGGATATGGGCGTCATTTCACTTCCTTCCGGGCGATCTTGACGCAAAGCTGGAGAAATTCTGCGGCAGAAGATACCTGAATAAATACCGGCTCATCTGTAATACGAACAGCACGCTTCTTAAAGATACAGTGGAGCTTGCGCGGGACAGGAACCTGCAGGCTGTGGGCTTAGCAATGCATATACTCTCCGACACATGGGCGCACCGCTATTTTGCGGGTACGCCGACGCTTGCGATCAACAATGTCAACTATTACTTCTACGAACTTGTACCTGAGGGCGATGACTTCAGGGAAGTCCAGATAAAGTTCAACCACGATCCGCGCAGCATAGATGATCCTGAAAAGGGCGTATATACAAACAGTCTGTATCAGAGCAATGAGAATTCTATAATGAATCTTGGACATGGCCGTGCAGGACACTTCCCGGACTATGGCTTCGCCCGTTACAAATACATGCCGGCATGGGGAGGATATAAGGAAATATTGAAAGACAATCCTTCCGACTATTATCATGCATTCTGCCAGATGGCTTTTGCTCTGAGATGTCTGAGGACCGGTGAGGATTTTGAGACCGATATCTATGACTTTGATGCTGTCAGACCGTGGGAGGCTGAGATAAAGAATTTACTCGAGAAGCGTCAGATCGATGCATCGGCAGACTGGAAAGCACTTGCCGAAAAGCTCTCGGGCTGTGAAGTCGAAGACTTTGACATCGATAAGTATCAGAACGAGTATGCTGCGGCTGAAGAAGAAGCCAGGGACGACACCTTCCTGGGAAAGTTCATCATGGCAGCTCTCGCACAGAAGAGCATGGTAACCAACAGGATATTCACTTCGGGGAATCCGATTGCCGGTGTTTCCGTAGACTTCTCACAAAAAGGATTCAGGGGGATAAAGGACTTCCGGAAGCTTGCGAAAGATTATGGAAGGAGGCAGCTGCATGACTAGGTTCGGACGGATCCTCAATGCGATAGCTGCCCTGATCACGATGGCTTTTAGTGTTCTTCTGTTCTACATGGATGCAATACACGGCCTTAAGCTTATCCTTTTAGTGATACAGACGACCATGAGTCTGAGGGGCCTTCAGTCAATAGTCTACTATCTTTCCATGGGAAGGCACATGGTCGGCGGACGGAATGTACTTTACAGAGGAATGATCTTCCTCGATCTGGGAATACTTGCGGGCACCATTTTTGAGCATCCGGCGATATATACTCTGGTCTATATATCATTGCTGCATGTTTTCACCGGAGCAGTCTCCGTGCTGAGAGCCAATGAATCCAGAAAGATCGGAGCACCATGGAAGTTAAAGATGGCATATGGTATAGCGAATATTCTCCTCGCCGTAGCTGTCGTGACATCAGGAATCGTATCAAACCAGCTCAGAGTCGCAGTCTGGATATACGGCATAGGAATCATATATTCAGCGATCCTGCGCTTAATAACGTCGTTCAGGAAGACCGAGATCGTATACATTCAATAAGACAGGAAAGCAGATCATGGCAGACATATTCGATTATCTTAAATGGAGAGGCGTTCTGTCTTTCAGAGAAGATCCGTTCAACGAGGTAGATAATCTTGTCCTCGCTATGTTGGCATATTCTGATTTCGATGGCATACTCGAAGACAGTTTCAAAATAGTCAGTCTGCGTACAGCCGACAGAAAATACTTTGAAAAGCATTCACGCGCAGTAGCAAAGAGCAGCATGTTTCATTTTGTACGGGCGCCGCTGCTCATGGACGACATGCTGAAAGGCAGCCGTTTCCGCGACACCGTACTCACCAAATACGTAGACATAATCAACAGCGACAAGGATATGCAGATGGCTGCAGTGACATTTCTGCTTAGCGATGGCAGCGCTTATGTAGCTTTCAGAGGCACCGACACTACTGTAGCCGGGTGGAAGGAAGACTTCAACATGAGCTACATGCCTGAAACAGAGGGGCAGCTGAGCGCTGTGCGCTATCTGAATGAGGTCGGTGCAGAGATAAAAAGGCCTATACGTGTCGGAGGTCATTCCAAAGGTGGCAACTTCGCCGTATATGCCTCCGCCTTCTGTGAAAGGGAGATCCAGGACCGCATCCTTGCTGTGTATACAAATGACGGACCGGGTTTTCGTAATGAAGTGATGGAGCGGGAAGCGTTTAAGCGTATTCTCCCAAAGGTGGTGAGCATAGTCCCGGATACTTCGATCATAGGGATGCTGCTTACCAGCAATGTGGGGCACGTTGTAGTGAAAAGCAGAGAAAGGGGATTACGGCAGCACGACGCCCTGACATGGATGGTCAGGAGAAACCGGTTCAAAACGGCGAAGCAGTCTGCGCTGGGATCGTTTATCAATAAATCACAGAAGGAATGGCTCAGCAGGATAGATGACGAATCGAGAGAAATGTTCGTGAACACGCTGTTCTCTTTCTTCGAAGCGACCGGCATGGACACCTTCGACGAGATGATCGTCAACAGACGCAGTTCCGCGAAAAAGATAATGGCTACGATAAAGGGCCTTCCTAAGGAAAAACAGGCAGAGTTGATGGCTATTCTGGGCGATCTGCTGCAGAGCAGCAGGCTTGTGTTCAGAAGTTATATCAGAAATATAAGAAGGGGCCGGCAGGACAGGTAACGGAGGGTAAAGCAAATGGCAGAGATAAATGATAACGAAATGAAGCATGCGCTCAAACAAGCCGAGAAAAGAGGCAGGCGCAGAGGCTGGTTTGCGAGGATACGTGCGTTTATAGTGGGCATCATAATAGGCATGGCCCTTCTTACGGCATTTACGGCTTACATGCACGGTCTTGCGGTGAAAGACGCTTTCAGAGCTCTGTTCACAACCGAGACAGCTGTTGAAAACCATGACCTCACGCTGATAAACCACAGGATATTCGGCTTCAAGGTCGCAGATTTTCAGGAGGCAGTGCTGGGCGATGAGGAACAGCTGAAGAAACTCGAGGTTTACTCGCGGGAGGTTTCAGACGTATCTACACTCACGCAGGCGGGACTCTTCAAAATAAAAGCTTTCTCAAAGTACCAGCTCATCACTTACAACGGCAAGGCTGTATATACCGTCGACCTCAGCGGCCTCACCGCTGATGACATAACGCTCGACGAGGAAACAAAGACGGTCACAATGAAAGTGCCGGAGCCTGTACTTGAACCTATCAACATACCGAGCGAGAATATACAGTTCGGAGATGTCGAGAAGGAGGCTTTTGCGTTCGGAAATATAAAGCTGACGCCTGAACAGCAGGCAGAGGTCGAGACGCAGGCAAAGGCAAGGATGCTTGAAAAGCTCGAGGAAGAAAATGTGATCAAAGACGCTGAAGCGGCAGCTGAGCATTCCATCTGGGAAATCTTCCAGCCTATGATCTCGAATCTGTCCTCGAAGTACACACTGAAGGTCGAGTTTAAATAGATTGATAACAAAAAAGACATTATCGTTATTAATGATGTTGTGTATCTTTTGCGCGGTACTCGTGCCGTTTGAAGATGCATATGCGGAGGCTGCAGGTGAAAAGCAGTCTTCCTTTGAGTACAAACAATACAAGGACCAGGCTCAATACAAAAATGCACTCGACCAGAGGATGCACAGAGTCTGTTCGGCTATCGGGGATGCTATTGATGACGCAGGCACGATTCCTATACCGGGACTTATTAGTACATATACGAAAACGGAAGGAAAGGTATCTGAATCTTCGAATTTTGTTCCGCAGGGTGTTTGTCTTGCTGACAGATACATACTTGTTACAGCATATCATGCAAAAAAACAGCAAAGATCGGTTATATATGCGGTGGATAAAGAAAATAAATCACTGGTATCCACTCTTACGGTTCCGAATAAGTATCATCTCGGAGGAATCGCCTTCGACGGAAGCAACATCTGGCTTACAGGTGACACTTCAGACAAGTATGAAGGAGAGCCTTTTGTACAGTACATCAGGTATGAGGACTTCAGCCGCATGATAAATGAGCCGGTCTATGAGATCGGCAAGGACGAGATCTCAGCACCGGTTTATATTAAAAATAAACCGTCTTTTCTGGAGTGCGATAACGGCATACTCTGGGTAGGCACCTATATTGGGAGGGAAAGCAGCAAAAAAGGAATAATTAACGGATATAAAATAAATAAAAAGGAAAACGGACCTGAGCTCAATACCTTCATGTACTCAGTAATTACAGGTATTGACAGCAGTGCGCAGGGTATCGATATCAAAAATAATTATCTGTATGTATCCAGCTCCTACGCCGGTGCAATCGGATCTGTCAGATCATCATTTGTAACAAAATACAACATTAAAGAAATAAAAAACGGAAATGGTGATATCAACGTCAGCGGGAAAGAACTCAAAAGAGTCGAGGTGCCGAAGATGAACGAGGAAATTATCGTCGCGAACGGCAGAATTCTCATTAACTTTGAGGCTGCTGCTGATTGCTGGATATCGACAGTTATCGCTACGGACAGACTGCTTTCAGTCAATGATTCCATATGGAGGTAACGGTCATGAGGAAGCGGAAAAAGCGGAGTAAGATACTGATCGTTCTTGGCGTCATAACAATGATCATTGTTATTGCTGTCGTGGTGCTCGCCTGTGCAGCAAAGGTGTATGATCCAAACAAGCAGCTGAAGAAAAACGCGATCCAGATTACTGCGGGTCAGGAATACAGTGCAGATTTCAGGAGCAGTTTCGAATGGATGGGAGTGACCTCGGGCACGGCAGTATTTAAGTTCACTCCTGAAGAAAGTGCAGAGTATACGTTCAGAGGTGAAGATACATCGGGAAGCAAGGATGTATTCATGGAAATGTATGCAATTGACGATGCTCTTTCCGAATTGCTTACTGCTGATAATTATGGAGGAAACCGTGAAGAGCCGGTCATATCGGATTTCATGGAAGGGAGCGTATTCCTGACAAAAGGGCAGCTGTACTATGCTGTAGTCGAGGTCTATTCAGAGGAAAAGGGAAAACTGGACGGCTTTGAAGAAGCTTTCAGGTTCTCGGTATCAAAGGCAGGAGACGGCGCCCCTGCAGAACTGAAAACCGGCGAAAAAGTCAGGCTTACCGTTAAAAAGGATCAGCAGACATGTGCCATGTTTGTGCCTGAAGAAACAGGCTTCTACGATTTTGATACTGACATAGTATCAAAGGATGCTGCCTCCGGCTTTTCATCGATATACAGTATCACTTCTGAAGATGAGACAAGCATGATCATCACAGATGGTATATGTTCACTGGAAGCAGGCAAAACGTATTATATATGGGTAGGGGTGGACGAAACCACAAAGAAGAAGTCCAGAGTCGAACTCCGATGCAGTAAAATGGCATCAGAGACCGCGAGCGGAATATGCAGCATAGATATAAGCGGAAAAACAGTGATTGAGTATACTCCGGAAGCCGGCATTCCTTTAATAATCAGTTCGGCTTCAGACGGTGATCCGGATGTTGTCATGTATGACAGCGAGGGATTCATGCTGAGACAGGATGACGACTCAGGCGAAGCGGTAAGCGGGAACCCGAAAGATTTTGCACTGGGCTTCAATGCTGAGAAGGGAAAAGCATACAGAATCTGTGTAGACGGGGAGTTTACGCAATGTACTGTAAAAATACAGGAATACAAAGGTGACGGCTCGGCACCTGACAGTGACACTGCAGATGGGAGCAGTGAAACAGCGGATGGCGGAGAGCAGGACCTGGAAGAGGGAACAGCACAATGAAAAAAGCGTATGCAGTTGCAGACTTTCTGTCCGATGGCAATAAACTGGCAATGAAAAAAACTGCTGAGGAATGCGGTTTTGAGATTTGTTTTTTCGAAAACAACGAGGAAGCTGCCGGCAAAGTTTCTGATGCAGAGGTCATATATTGCTGCGACGGTGAGCTCCTCGGTTCCATGCCGCGGCTCAGATGGGCACACTCGGCATTTGCCGGCGTGGGCGACTTCGTCAGCAGCGGTGCGTTTGATGACGGCAGCAGGCTGCTGACGAACAGTTCGGGAGCATACGGCCGTGCAATCTCAGAGCACATAATAATGGTAACGCTGATGCTCATGAGACGCATGCCTGAATATCTTGAGGTAATCGCAAAGCGGGGCTGGGATACACATTTTGCTATCAGATCTGTTGAGGACAGCACGATAGTAATCATCGGTACCGGTGATATAGGGCGTAATGCCGCAAAGAGATATAAAGCTCTCGGAGCTAAGAAAGTAGTGGGATTCAGCCGCAGCGGGAGGGCGTGTGAGCCGTTCGGCGAAGTATACAGGATCGACGAGTTTGAGAAGGTCATGGCAGACGGTCTTTCGGAAGAAATGGACGTGCTTCTCCTGTGCATTCCGGGAACATCGGAAAGCGAGGGCCTTCTGAGCGTGGACCGTATAGCACTGCTTTCAAAGAAAACTTTAGTCATCAATGTCGGACGCGGTGCAGTCATTGATCAGGATGCCCTCATTGATGCCCTCAATGAAGGCAGGATAGCCGGTGCTGCACTTGACGTGGTGTATCCGGAACCGCTCCCTGCGGATCATCCTCTGTGGAATACAAGGAACTGCATAATAACGCCTCATATATCGGGTGACATGGCGCTCGAATATACTGTTGATATAACGGTAGATATCTTCTGTGATAACCTGAGGCGCTACGTGGATGGCAGAGAACTGACACACCTTGTAGACGTAAGCGCGGGATACTGATCCCGCGCCATAATATTTATGGAAAGGAACCTTGAAAAATGTGGGATCGCAAAGAACTGAAAGCAAAAGGAAAGGCAGCTTACAATGCCAATAAGATAGCCTGCATAGTCGCGGCTCTCATTCTTATGATAGCCGGAGGTATAGGCAGCGGATCTACAGCCTCGCCATCGGTTACAGTAAGAAATCAGCTGAACAACAATGAACAGGTTGTAGAATCATATAATAATTCCGTTAGTGGAGATGATGCTGTGTCAGTAGAAGTCAACGGACAGGACCTCGACGGCATCAAAAATAATGTCCCTTTGGCAATACTGTCTACAGCAGTCATGTTCCTGATACTTATCGGCGTGACTGTGGGGCTTATGGTTTTGGCACTGGTTCTTAACCCTCTTAATGTAGGAGCGAGGAAGTTCTTTATCCAGAATGCGTCAAACCCGGAAACGAAGGTTGACGGTTTAAATGTGGGCTTCGTCTTTGGCAAAAACTACAGAGATATCGTAGTTTCCATGCTGGGCACTCAGATGATCACTCTGTTGTGGACGCTGCTTCTCATTGTTCCGGGCATCTATAAGGCATACTGCTGGAGACTTGTTCCGTTCATAATAGCCGATAATCCGGAGATATCGGGCAAGGAGGCCAGAGCTAAGTCCAATGCCATGATGAACGGAAGCAAGTGGGCATCTTTTGTTCTCGACCTTTCTTTCATCGGATGGAAGCTGGTCGGTGTGCTCACGTTTGGCATATTAAATATAGTCTTTACGAATCCGTACGAGGCGGCAACTGATACCGAGCTCTACCTTGAGCTCAAGTCTCAGACTTCCGGCCTGAACGGAGATAGTCAATGAGCAGTCTCTGGACTCTCTGGAGAAGAGTACGGAAATAAATCTTACACAAACGGCCAGACAGGCTGCGGATAATACTGACCGGGAACTTAACATGCTTCGCCATGATGCCATTACGCATAACAAAACCGGGCGCCATGAGGTGCCCGGTTTTGCTATGGTGCGCCCGATTGGTCTGCTGAATCGCTGAAACGCAGTGAAATCAAGGGATTTAGCGATTTTCAAAATTTGGCAAAAAGTCGGAACGATGCACTCAAACACTGGAATGACTCGGGAACGATGCATGGATTTGTGGTAAGGATTTCGCATGATTGAGCGGAATCCTTTTTTTGATTACACTTGCCAGTAATCAAGAGGAACGGAGCAATGCGTAAATGAGTATAGTGTGGCAGCCCCTTTTAGATTATCAGACTTGCGCGTCAAACGGCGGATTTGCGTGGATCATACACAAATCATATCGTAATACCAACATAATATGTATTATGAATAGCTTTGCAATGGAGTTATTCTAATTATAACTGTTTTACAAAAGAACGAAATTTAAAAGACAATTCAAAAGGGAGCATGACATGGAATACACATTTCCGGTAACAAGAAACACTAATCCAAAACCAAAGCCGACTGACTGCAAGTCGCTTGGATTCGGAAAATACTTTACCGATCATATGCTGATCATGGACTATGACGAAGGAAAGGGCTGGCACGACGGACGCATCATCCCATACGGACCGATCTGCATGGATCCGGGTTCGACAACGCTGCATTACGGACAGATGATGTTTGAGGGTCTCAAGGCTTACCGAAATCCAGAAGGCGGGCTCAATCTGTTCCGCCCGGATATGAACGCAAAGCGTCTTAACCGCACCAACGAGAGAATGTGCATCCCTCCAATGGATGAGGATCTCTTCCTCGCTGCAGTTAAGGCTATCGTCAAAGTCGATGAGGACTGGACACCGACCGATCCGGGAACATCACTTTATATACGTCCATTTATCATCTCGCCGGAGGTCAGCTTCTCGGTACTGCCTGCCAAGAAGTACTGGTTCATCATTATCCTTTGTGCTGTTGGCGCTTACTATGAGGGCAATGAGAGCAAATTGCACGGCAGCCGTATCCTAGTGGAAGAGGAGTATATCAGAGCTGCTATCGGAGGTACCGGTTTCGCGAAGTGCGCAGGCAACTACGCATGTGGCATGATCGCCTCCTATAAGGCTCATGAGTTCGGCTGTGAGGAAGTCCTCTGGCTGGACGCGAAAGAGCGTCGCTATGTTGAAGAGGTAGGAACTTCAAACGCTTTCTTCAAGATTGGAGATAAGATCGTTACTCCTATGCTTACAGGTTCTATCCTCCCGGGTGTCACTAGAGACAGTGTAATAAAGCTGCTCCGTAAGTGGGGATATGAAGTGGAGGAACGCCGTATCGAGCTCGATGAGATTTTCGAGGCGATTCAGAACGGAACCCTCAAGGAAGCATGGGCAACAGGAACAGCTTGTGTTATTTCGCCTATTGGAGTTCTGAACTACAAGGGCGTTGACCACGTAATCAACAACGAAGTAGTCGGAGATGTAAGCCAGAAGCTTTATGATACGCTTTACGGTATGCAGATCGGTAAACTTCCTGACATTATGGGAGACTGGATCGTAAAGATCTAAGGTGGATCACAGATCAAAACGGGGAACTGACATGAGATTTACCAAAATGCAGGGTTGCGGAAATGACTACATTTACATCAACTGTTTTGAAGAACAGGTAGATGATCCGTCTTCACTCGCTGTCAGACTGTCAGACAGGCACTATGGAATAGGCGGAGATGGGCTTATACTCATCGAGCCGTCAGCTCGCGCTGATGCATATATGCATATGTTCAATCTGGATGGATCGGAAGGAAGCATGTGCGGCAATGGTATCAGATGTGTCGCCAAGTACATATATGATAACGGCATCATTCCTGAAGACAGAAGACATGCGGTCATTGACACGAAAGCCGGTTTGAGAGAGGTCAGCTTTGATGTTGAGGATGGATGCGTCACTTCTGTTACTGTCGACATGGGAAAGCCGAAGCTGGTAAGCGTAGGCCCTGAGTCCTTGAATTTATGCGGCGCAGAACTTATTTTCACAGCAGTCGACATAGGTAATCCTCATGCAGTTTTCTTTTTGGAGGATAATCCTCAGCTTGGAGATACCTTCTGCGATAGCAACGACCTGATTGCCGCCTCATATGAGAGATCACTTTTGCAATTTATCGACATAAAGAAGATTGGAGACATACTTGCCCGGGAAAGATTTCCTGATGGAGTAAACTCCGAATTCATAAGCATCAGCAGCCGAGGAGAAATATTCTTTCGCGTATGGGAAAGAGGTTCAGGAGAGACTCTGGCATGCGGTACAGGCGCTGCTGCCTCGGTATTTGCGGGAATCATGGCGGACAAAATCGATGATGAAGTGCTTGTACATCTCGCGGGCGGAGATCTTCTGATCAGATACGATCGGGCGACAGGTAAATGTTTCATGACCGGCCCGGCTGAAGACGTTTTTACCGGATATATAGGGGTATAGTTTTATCATTTTGTCATTCAAGGATGGGGTTTTCGTAAAGATTGTCTGAAGGAGAGATTCCTTATGATGGCGAATGAAGAGTATCACTTAGAATTAAAAAACTGAACCGGGGGAGAAGTGTCATGGACGCTCAGGAGATAATACGGTATATCGGCAATGCTGAGAAGAAAACGCCTGTCAGGATGTTCGTCAAGGAAAAAGAACCGGTCGATTACGGAAGCGCCAGAGTCTTCGGAGCGGGAGACAAGATCGTTTTCGGTGATTGGAAAGAGCTTTGCGGAATAGTAAAGGCGAATTCTGACAGGATAGAAGATATCGTAATTGAAAATGACTGCAGAAACAGTGCTCTCCATCTGCTCGACACCAAGAATCTCAACGCCAGGATAGAGCCGGGCGCGTTCATACGGGAACAGGTAGAGATCGGAGAGAACGCGGTTATTATGATGGGCGCTGTAATCAATATCGGTGCCGTTATCGGCGACGGGACAATGATAGACATGGGCGCTGTAGTAGGTGGCCGTGCCGAGGTCGGGAGTAACTGCCATATCGGGGCGGGAGCTGTACTGGCAGGAGTAGTGGAGCCGGCATCAGCTATTCCTGTGATTGTGGAAGATGATGTGCTTGTAGGCGCTAATGCAGTTATTATCGAAGGCATACGCATCGGTAAGGGAGCTGTTGTGGCGGCCGGCGCAGTAGTTACGCAGGATGTATCCGCTAATATGGTAGTTGCCGGTTGTCCTGCGAGGATCATCAAGGAAAAGGATGAACAGACGTCAACGAAGACTGCGCTTGAGCAGGACCTCAGAAAGCTGTGAAACAAAGGTGAACCTATGGCAATGAGAGACCACTTGAATGAAGCAGTTTACAGTTTGAGGAGGAGCGCTATCAGGGAGTTTTCCGCGATGGCTGCTGCAAGGAAAGACTGCGTAAGGCTTACTCTCGGAGAGCCTGATTTTGCCACTCCTGAGCCGATCTGCAAGGCAGCGCTTGAATCAGTTTTCTCAGGTGACACACATTACATAGAAAATAACGGATCTCGAGAACTCCTCAGCAGAGTAGCGCAATTCGAGAAGAATAAGAACGGGCTTGGTTATGAGGCTGATGAGATCATACTCACAGCCGGTGCTACTGAAGCCCTTTTTGTCTCACTTCTCGGGATCCTGAACCCGGGGGACGAGGTCATTATACCTATCCCGGCATTTGTACTCTATGAGGAAATAGTCCGCCTCGCTAGAGGAGTTCCGGTGCATATGGACACCTCTTCGGATGGTTTTCAGATAAAAGGGGATAAGCTCGAATCACTGATAACCGACAGGACGAAAGCGGTGATCCTGAATTCACCGAACAATCCGACAGGGTGCGTGTACGGAGAGGAAAGCCTGAGTGCCGTTTATAAAGCGGTGAAAGGCCGGGATATATTCGTTATATGTGACGACGTCTATAAGGCGCTTTGCTATACGGATGATTATCACAGCTTTGCGGAAAACCGCGACCTGAAAGAGCAGATACTGGTCGTTCAGAGCTTTTCCAAACCCTACGCGATGACAGGATGGCGTATGGGCTATCTTATGGCGGATCATTCCGTGAAAGAAAGACTCGAACTCGTGCACCAGTTCGATATAGTATCAACTCCGGCGATGTTCCAGAAGGCATGCATGGCCGCACTGGAGACGGACGCGTCATATATGTTGACTGAATACAAAGCGCGCAGGGACTATCTGATTTCCCGCCTAAGGGATGCTGGCATGGAGCTGACGGTTCCGGAGGGCGCTTTTTATGCTTTTCCGGACATATCCAAGTACAGAATGGATTCGATGACATTCGCACGGCACCTCCTAGATGAGGCAGGAGTCGCGGTGACGCCGGGAGCAGCTTTCGGCTCCGACAGACATGTGAGGATATCTTACTGCTGCAGCATGAAAGCGATCAGTGAAGGAATGGACAGGCTGGAACAATTCCTGAGCAGCCTGTAGGTGCATTTTCCCGCAGGAACCGGTCAATTTCATGACTACAAAGGTGCAGTGATCTGCTCACCCGAGTAGACAGAAAGAGCAGCGAGGACTCGAGCGGACGATATATTCTGGTGACTATGCAGTAAGTGCTATACAACAGCTAGCGCAATATGTACGAATGAAAACCATTAATTGCGAAACGATCAGGAACGAACTGACGGAGAGTTCAGATGAAATCAGGCGACTGAGGGAAGACATCCACAGCCATCCCGAGCTCGGTAACAACGAATTCAGGACTGCAGACCTGATTGAGAGCTATCTGAATAGTTTGGATATAACAACAAAGAGAGTGCTCGGCACTGCGGTGATCGGTACTTTGCGCGGGAAAACAGGCGGAAGGACGGTTGCTCTCAGGGCTGACATGGACGCTTTGCCTCTGACTGAGATCACAGGAGCTGATTTTGCATCTGTTTATGCGGGCAAAATGCACGCCTGCGGTCATGATGTGCATACAGCAGCTTTGCTCGGGGCGGCAAGGATACTTTCAGCACACAGGGATGAACTCGAGGGAAATGTAGTTTTCCTGTTCGAGCCTGATGAAGAGGGAAGAGGCGGAGCAGCCAGAATGATAAAAGAAGGTTGCCTGGAAGGCGCAGATGCTGTCTTCGGCGCGCATGTAACGCCTGATCTTCCCTCAGGGAAGATCGGGGTCATGTACGGAAAGTTCTACGCCGCTTCTGATACGTTCAGGATCGTCGTAAACGGCAGGGCATCTCACGGAGCTGTACGGGAAAAAGGGATTGACGCGTTGGCGGCAGCCGTTGAAATGGTCACGGCGCTTCTCGCTCTGCCGGGACAGATCACAGACGACAAATGCGTTTTGACTGTAGGCAAAATGAACTCGGGAACGGCAGAAAACATAATGCCCGGTTTCGCGGAGCTCGAGGGGATAATTCGGACTCTCGGATCGGAGACCCGAGCCGCGATGGAGGAAGCTTTTCACAGAACTGTCCGTGAAATCGCCGGAAAAACAGGGACAACAGTAGTAATTGA
>JBGUVT010000020.1:0-7458 GCA_045220485.1 Anaerovoracaceae bacterium
TCTCGCCGTTCTGGATGTGTACTTCTCTTACTATGGAAAGTTCACCATCCTTGAGAATGATTACAGAATCCGAGAGCTTCTTGTCGAGATTGAAGCAGTACGTATTACCTTTATATTTAAAGTAATAATCATGCGGATCGAGGCCAGTAGAGGAACCCGGCTGGAGTGCAGTTGCATACATGCAGTCCACCTGATCCTCTATGCTCTTGATTCTGGCTTCCTGATCGGAATACTCAAAAGGTCCCAGTTTCTGAGAGCTTCTGTATTGATTTGCATAGTCGTAAGGGATAAGCGATGGTCCCAGGAATGCGAAGAGCAGAACAAGAATGAAGATGCCGAGCGCTACCATCGAAACAGTATTGTTCTTGAATCTTCTCGCTGCATCTCTCCAGTATGAGACGCTCTTTCTTACTTCAACCATGTTTTCCTTCTCTGACTCCGTTGCCGGTTCAAAGTCGGAAGCGTTTATGTTGTAGTCAGCCCAGACTTTATCAGGATCGACCTGGAACGGGCTGAATTCTTTGAATGCCTGTTTCATGATTCCTCCTTATTCATCTGTTGAGCTGAGTGTGATCCTTGGATCGATTATCTTATATACGATATCCACGACCAGATTCATTCCGATGACAAGTATCGATACTACAAAAGTAGTCGCCATGATTACGGTGTAGTCACGGTTAATAACACTCTCAACGAAGTACTTGCCGAGTCCCGGGATAGAGAATGTCGTCTCTACCACGAACGAACCTGTAATGATAAATGCGATCAGCGGTCCCAGGAAGGTTACTACAGGGATCAGTGAGTTTCTGAGCGCATGCTTCAGAACGATCCATTTGTTTTTTACACCCTTTGCCCTTGCGGTACGAATGTAGTCCTGATTTATCGCATCAAGCATGGAAGTCCTTGTAAGCTTGGCAATATAGCAGACGTCATAGAACGAAAGCGATATTACCGGCATGATATATGCCTTCCAGTTTGTAAGGCTTCCTGATAGTACAGGGAGCAGCTGAGCCTTGACTCCCAGATAGATCAGCAGCGTCGCAGCAAGTACGAATGTCGGTATGGCTACACCGACAGTAGTCAGTACCCTGAGCAATCCGTCAACCCAGGAACCTCGTTTATATGCCGCAAGACACCCCAGCGGTATGCCCAGAACCACCGCGACAAGTACGGCAAGCAATCCCAGTCTCATCGACAATCCGAATTTGCCCTGTCTGAACAGAATATCCTTAACAGGAGTTCCTTCCTGCATCTTAGGTGAAACACCGAGATCTCCCTTGCAATAGTTCACCAGATAATTTTTGAGCTGAACTATCAGCGGTTTGTCGAGACCATATTTCTGGTTTGCCAGTTCTATCTGCTGAGGGGTCGACTTTTCAGTCAGGAACGGGCTTCCCGGAATGGTGTTCATCAGGAAGAAAGTGATCGTCATGATAAGGAGCAGAGTAGCTACTGCTGCTGCCAGTCGCTTAGTTATGTAAATAAGCAAATTATCACGTCCTTTCTCGTGGGTTATAGTGTCTCATAATATGACACTATGGTATTTTATCACATATTCATCACATTTAGTGAAAAAAGAGCGCCGGAAGCGCTCCTTTTTCGCAATCTTACATTATTTAAAGAAAAGACATCCGGTCAGGGAATCGACCTGATCACTTCATAGAAAAGCTCCGCAATCTGTCTATGCCCTTCCTCGGTCAGATGCTCACAGTCAGGGGATACTTCTATGCCGCTTGTTGCATCGGCAAACTTCACATCGTGACGTTCAGCTATCTCCCTGTACAGAGGTCCGATATCGACAGATTTCTGCACTGATTCTGATGTGAGCTTGCAAGCAAACGGTGACTTTTCAATATCACCCTGTATCGCAGCCGGTGCGGCTACTATTATCTCAGGCACATATCCCTGAAGCGCAGGAGTCTCGTCTTCAACCATCCTTACGAGAGTTTCCATGCCATACGCTATGTCTGAACCGGAAAGGCCGAGCTCTTCATTGCAGTCGTTTGTACCCAGCATAATAATTACATAGTCCACAGGCTTGTGCGTGCCAAGACACGCTATAAAGCTGCTTGCCCCGTTTTTCCACGCTTCCCCCGGCCTGTCATATGCCGTCGTTCTGCCGTTTAGCCCTTCCGGGATCACCTCGTACCTGTCGCCAAGTTTCTCCCCCAGCAAAGTAGTCCAGCGCTTATTGTAAGGATATCTTCCGCATGTATCCGGATCATAGCCATAAGTGTTTGAATCACCGTAGCACAGCACCGAGATCCTGTCATGGGAGGCATCTTTGGTGAGCGCTTTGCCGAGATCCGCAGCAAGCTGGTCATGGTCTTTGAAGACTATCCCTTTCATGCCTAGTTTCCTTCCGACGGCAATATTTTCTTTGTGATCATCGATAAAAAGGCTCTCCTCAGGGATAAGTCCGTATTTATCAAAAAGCAGCTTATATATGTCTGTATCTGGCTTTATGGTATGTACATCGCAGGACCATATGCCCCCATCCATGTGGGATACGAAATCGAACGCTGCGGTATTTGAAGCTTTTACATGCTCGGACATATTAGAAAGGAAATACACGTGGTACCCTTTTTCCTTAAGTGAATCTATCAGCGGTACCGGCCATTCGAGCCTGGTGACGCATTCGCCTATGCGGTAAAACGCTTCTTTTATCTCTTTCTGAAGATCAGGCGCAGCACTGTAGAAGAGATCAAGAATTTCCTCTACACTGAGCCTCGCAATGTCGAGTTCCTGCCAGTATCCGCTCCCGAATACAGCCTCTGCTATTCGAACTGCCTTTTTTTCGCCGAAAAGCGATGTAAGGTAGTCCATTGGCTCAAACCCTATGAGTACGTTTCCTATGTCAAAAACTATATTACGGATCATTCTGGTTCTCCGTTCTCACTGCCTTTACGTCCTGTCCTTTCAGCTAAGTCATTGAACCATTTCAGGCGTGAATCGGATCCGAGGAATGCTTCCTCAACCGTCTTGCCCGGCATTTTCCACGTCCAGTTGCCCTCCGGTATGCCCGGTACGTTCATACGGGCTTCTTCTCCGAGCATAAGCACATCCTGTAACTGAAGCATGGCAAGCTCTGCAGGACTTTCGTAAATTTTGCGGATCACGGCAAGTGCCTCTGCTGTACTCCCCGTCTCTGATGAGTCGTTCTCCATATGATCACGATTATCATATTTCTCTTCGCCGGATCTTTCCCTGAGGAAGCCGACAAGAGTGTTATTATCATGAGTTCCGGTATAGAACGCCCTGTTTTTTGCCTTCTCAGGCTCCTCTTCGCACATCCTCACCATTTCATCAGCAGAGAACTGCCATATATCCATTCCAGGCAGGCCGCTGAGTTTCAGCAGATTTTTAACTCCGTCATCGAGGTGTCCGAGGTCTTCAACGAGAAGCTTCATTTCAAAGCCCTCCGCTCTGAGCATTCCGCGCAAGTCGGCAAGGAATCTGAGACCTGCACTGTGCTGCCAGCAGCCGTCCTTCGGATCTCCGCCCTCAGGAATCGCGTAGTACTCAGACAGTCCTCTGAAATGATCTATTCTGAGTATGTCAAAACGCTCTGCGCACTGACGTATACGTCTGAGCCACCACCCGTATCCATCTTCTTTAAGCACATCCCAGTCATACAGCGGATTCCCCCAGTCCTGACCTATCTTACTGAAGGCATCAGGCGGTACTCCTGCATGTACGCTCTGTGTGCCGGTATCATTCATTCTGAAGAGATGCTTATTTGCCCACACATCGGCTGAATCCGCAGCCATATACATCGGCAGATCGCCCATCAGACGCACGCCTTTTGAGTTTGCATATGCCTTGAGATCATTCCACTGTGTATAGAAGCAGTACTGCTCACCTACAAGACGGCTCGCCCTCAGTTTCTGCTCTTCTGAAAGGGTGCTTATGATTGTAAGCGGATCAGCATTTTTGTATTTATCCGGCCATTCATACCACGGCTTTTTATCGTTCATTTCCTTTAACAGATTGAACGCGATATAGTCGTGCAGCCAGTAGTCGTTTTCCTTTATGAAAGAGTAATATCCTTCTGTTTCAGGGAGCTCATCATAATCAACAAATGCGGGGTCTCCGGCAAATGCAGCATAACTGCTGTACGGGGAGTTGCCCATTCCTGCAGGATTGACCGGGAGGACCTGCCAGATGGTAAATCCGGCGGAAGCAATTTTATCTACGAAATCTTTGGCTCCCTTTCCAAGCTTCCCCTCAGGAAGCGAACTGATGTGACAGATAACGCCCGCGCTCCTTCCGAGCTCTTCAGTCTCAGGCTTTTCTGCCCTCAGGCTTATTATCATAGCGGAAAGGCTATCCATACTTATGATGCCAAGGCTTCCCTCTTCATCAACAGGAAGTTCCCTGGAAGTCAGCAGCTCCAGTGCGTATCCGCATTTCAGCCCTTCAATCATTCCCAGATCTATTTCAGCCGGCGCATACCTTCTGTTTGCAAGCACAAGTATTGTTTCTTCCGTGCCTGCGGCATCCCTGCCTGTACGTGTAAAGGCAAGTATATCTTCGTCTATTCCGTACCTTCCAGACAGAAACTCAAATCCGCCGTCCTTTAGCGCCGGGTGCTCATCATACAGAAGACCCAGCATCCTGTAGTGATATCCCAGGTCGAGATTCTCAAAGCCCCATGGATAACCGCTTCTGTTGGCTGGATCGGTACCGCCCATCAGTCCTACTTCATCTCCGTAATAGATGCATGGGACTCCGGGCAGACAATACTGAAGTGCAGAAAGCATCTTAACCTTCTTTGTAGCTGATTTGTAGTCCTCTTCAGCCGCCATCATGGTCATGATACGTGCTCTGTCGTGGCTTCCAAGCAGATTGAGTGTTGCATAGAAATTCTGCGGAGGATAGTTTTCCGCAATGTTCATTAACCTGTCGACAGCTCCGGTTGAGCCTATGGTGTAATTTACAAAATCGAGCAGAATGTCTCTCAGCGGGTAGTGCATCGTGGAGTCGAGTTCATCGCCCATGAAGTACTTACGGCGTTCGCCATAGCTGATCTTGTTGCTTGCATCTTCCCAGACTTCTCCGAGCAGGAGGCCTTCAGAATCGGTTGCTTTGATCCTGGCACGGGTCCCGGCTATGAAAGAGTCCGGGAGTTCATCTGCAACATCGAGTCTCCATCCGGAGGCGCCTTTCTTCATCCAGTGGGCAACGACTCCGTCCTCCCCAAGAATAAACTCTCTGTAACTGAGGTCATTCTCATCTACTTCAGGCAGATCTTCCACACCCCACCAGCTGCTGTAGCCATAGCGTTCGTTTTTATCAAACTTGAACCAGCTCCTGTAAGGCGAATCTTCATTGGCCCATGCACCTGCGGCATGCTCTTCGCCCGGATGCATTTTTGCATAATTGCCCACCTTGTCGAAGTATATACTGTCAGCTCCTGTATGACTGAATACGCCATCGAGTATGATGCGCATTCCTCTGTCTTTTGCTGCAGCTGCCAGATCTTCAAAGTCAGCATCCGTACCAAGCGCCCCGTCTATGTGCATATAGTCTCCCGTATCGTAGCGATGATTGGAAGAACCTTCAAACACCGGGTTGAGGTATATGCATGTGACACCAAGCGATCTGAGATAATCCAGTCTTTCCTCGATTCCTTTAAGGCTTCCGCCCGGCATAGGCCACTCAACCACCTTGCCGGTTTCATCACGGACATAATATGCCTGTCTGGTCCAGTCCTCCTGTATGATCCGTTTCATGTCACTGCGTCTGTCATTTACTTTCTTATTTGCAGCTTCTGTTCTTTCGCGCCAGTTCTCGTCACGTGCAAACCTGTCCGGAAATATCTGATATACTATCCCGTTTTTGTACCATTCAGGTACTTCAGCGGCTTTATACACCGTTATCTGGTAACGGTGCGGATCGTCTACATATACCCGTCCTTCACCGCCGAGGTCTTCGGTGTTGTTTCCATAGTAAAAGACCGCCCTGCTGTCATCGTGCTCAGTTTCTATCTCAAATGCATACCAGACCAGGCAGCCTTCATCAGGCAGCGAAAATGATGCTGTGTATCTTCCGTCTCCCTCTTCCTTCATTTCCAGATAATCAATATCCGGATCGTCCCCATGCCAAAGCATGAGTTTTACGCTCTCGGGAGCCGGATCAATAATTTTAATAGCAAGAGAGACCTTCGTCCCGGTTTGCGCCGCTCCGAAGGGCTCTCTGTATTCTGCGTTTCTTGAATCGTGTATTATTTTCATATTTTTATTTTAGCAGGCTGTCATAAAGCTCGCGGTATTTCTCAGCCGGTTCCTCCCATCCGAAATGCATGTTGATCGCATTCTGCTGCAGTTCACCCCATGTATCTTTCTGGTTATACCACAGGTCGATTGCCAGGTCTACTGCACTGCGCAGACCATTTGCGTCGAAGTCCTTAAACGAGAATCCGTTGGCTTTATTGCCATAATCCCAGTATCCTTTTACAGTATCCTTCAGTCCGCCTGTCTCCCTGACAAGAGGCAGTGTGCCATAGCGCATGGATATCATCTGAGCAAGTCCGCATGGCTCAAAATCCGAAGGCATCAGGAACACATCTGCTCCTGCATAGTACCTTCTGGAGAGCTTCTCATCAAAAGCAATGCGTGCCGCGAATCTTGACTGATTATGGTAAGCATAATCAGCTATCGCGTGCTCATACAGATAATCTCCGGTTCCGAGCACGGCGAGCTGCATGCTTCTTTCCCTGAACTCAGGCATCAGATCAGCAATAAGGTTAGCGCCCTTTTGTGTTGTAAGGCGGCTCACCATTGCGAACAGAGGGATATCGGGATCTTCTTCAAGACCAAGTTCCTTCTGAAGAGCCAGTTTATTCTGCACCTTTTTGTCAAGGCTTTCCGCATTATAGTTGGCTGTAATCGCTTTATCAGTCTCAGGATCAAAATTGCTGCGATCTATGCCATTTATAATCCCGCTCAGCTTGCTGTGGATCTCCTGGAACAGCCCCTCAAGGTTTTCGCCGTATCTGGCCGTACAGATTTCTTTAGCATATGTAGGGCTTACAGTTGTAACGGCGTCTGAATAGATAACAGCACCCTTGAGGAAGTTTACCGCATCAAAGTGCGCCATCTGTTCCTCGGCAGGAGTACCTCCCAGACCGCATACATCACCCAGCACATACTTGTTGTACATTCCCTGGAATTTCAGGTTATGAATGGTGAACACAGTCTTTATGGAGTCGAACAGAGGCTCCTCTTTATAAAGTTCTTTTAGGAAGACCGGAATCAATGCGGTATGCCAGTCGTTGCAGTGAATGATATCAGGCTTGAAGTTCTTTGCTATATACTTGACAGTTTCGAGTACTGCTTTCGAGAAGAAAGCCACTCTCTCGGCATCATCAAATTCACCATAAACCTGACCACGCCTGAAGTAGTATTCGTTATCAAGGAAGTAATACTTGACTCCGCCCTTCATGAGTGTGTAGAG
>JBGUVT010000021.1:0-5959 GCA_045220485.1 Anaerovoracaceae bacterium
CTTGTTAGTATCAACTACACTGCGTCCGCACTTGAGACATCTCTCTGCTTCCTTCTTGATCTGCTCTTCACTGAACTGCTTGATCTCATAGTCCATTGTGAGCTTCTTGCTCTCGTCGATCTCTCTGATCTGACGTGCAGGCTTCTTGTATTCGCTTGCAGGGAGAACGATCTCGTCCTTGTTGAGCATCTCGAAGTTACGTGTGTTCCTGTGGATCATCAGGTGCTGTCCTTCGTTCACGAATCTGTGGAGCGATACAGCGCCTTCACGGCCCATTGCCAGAGCGTCCACTACGAACTTCTGTCCGCTTACGGAATCGCCGCCTGCGAAGATGTCAGGCTCTGCTGTCTGCAGTGTGACAGGGTCTGCTACGATCATTCCTCTTGGGCTCAGCTCTACTTTTGTTCCCTCGAACAGTTTACCGTAGTCAGGCTTCTGGCCGATGCTGAAGAGTACTGTTGAGCAAGCCTGCTCTGTTGTCTCGTTATCATCGAATGTAGGAGCAAATCTGCCCTCTGCATTCTTTACGGACAGGCACTTTCTGAACTTGATGCCCGCAACCTTGTCGCCCTTTGTAACGATTTCAGTCTGGCCCCAGCCATCGTGTATAACGATACCTTCGTTCTTGAGGAATTCCTGATCCTCTTCGCCCATAGGCATCTCATCGTAGGACTCAAGGCAGTACAGATGTACGCTCTTTGCACCCTGACGGATAGCTGTACGTGCTACGTCAGCTCCGATGTTTCCGCCGCCGATGACTACTACGTCGCCGGAGAGCTTCTTAGCCTTGCCGAGTGTGACTTCCTTGACATAATCAACGCCGCCGATAACTCCCTTTGCATCATCGCCAGGGATTCCCAGCTTACCGCATGCCTGGAGACCTGTTCCAACGAAGAAGCCCTTGAAGCCTTCTTCACGGAGCGACTGGAATGTAACGTCCTTACCTACTTCAACGCCGCATCTGATCTCAACGCCCATAGCCTTGAGAATCTCGATCTCAGCATTTACAACCTTCTTGTCGAGTCTGAAGTTAGGGATACCGAGTGTCATCATTCCTCCAGGCATCTCCTGCTTCTCGAATACTACAGGCTTGTAGCCTTCAATAGCGAGGAAGTATGCGCAGGACAGTCCTGCCGGGCCGGATCCTACGATACCGATCTTCTGCTCGAACGGTTCTCTTGTTGTGGATACCATTGGCGGGATGTACTTGTGCTCATCCTCGAGATCCTTTGCTGCGATGAACGCCTTGATATCGTCGATAGCAAGGGCCTCATCAACAGAGCCTCTTGTGCACTCGAGCTCGCAGTACTTGTGGCAGATAGCGCCGCATACTGCAGGGAACGGGTTGTCTCTCTTGATCAGCTTGAGGGCTTCCTGATATTCGCCTCTGCTTGCCATATCAATGTAACCCTGAATAGCGATGTGAAGCGGGCATGCAGCCTTGCAAGGTGCAGTACCTGTAGGCCATGTCTGAATTACGCCGTTCTCATTCTTGTAGTTCCAGTTCCACTTATCCTCCGGCCATACATTGTTGCTCGGAAGTTCCTGTTTAGGATATTCGATCTCGCCGTGCTTTGTGCAGAGCTTCTGACCGAGTCTGACAGCGCCTGCAGGGCAGACTTCTACGCACTTGCCGCAAGCTACGCACTTCTCAGCATCTACTTCTGAACGGTATGGGGAAGCAGAAAGATTCGGTGTGTTGAAGAGCTGTGATGTTCTCAGAGCATTGCAGACACCTACTGCGCAGTTGCAGATAGCGAAGATCTTGTTTGCGCCGTCGATGTTTGTAACCTGGTGTACATATCCCTTATCTTCTGCCCTTTCGAGTACTTCGAGAGCTTCTTCATAAGTGATGTCATAACCCATGCCGGTCTCTTTGCAGTAGTCGGCGAAGTCACCGAGGCCCATGCACCAGTACTGCATGATGTCTCCGGAACCCTCACCGCGCTCTGTCTGCTGCTTACGGCAGGAGCAGATACCGAGACCGATCTGGCCTTCATATTTCTTGAGCCAGTACGAAATGTGCTCAATGTCGAGTGACTCACACTCTGCAGGAATAGCCTTCTCTACAGGGATAACATGCATTCCGATTCCGGATCCGCCAGGAGCTACCATCTGAGTGATACCTGCAAGCGGCAGATAAGTCATACGCTCGAAAAAGTCTGCTATTTCAGGAGTCTCACACATGATCTGGTCTCTCATTACCATGATCTCTGCAGAACCCGGTACAAACTGGTCAAGAATATAACGTCTCTCATGCTGAGGATTCTTTCCATCCTCATTTTCGTTGTTCCACTCGACAAGGCCGAACTGGCCGAGAGCTTCAAGAACCTTCTTCAGATGATCGTCATCATAGCCTGTCAGTTCTTTCATTTTTGCAAATGTTCTAGGCTTGCGCTTACCCATCACAAGAGCAGTGTCAAGGCAATCCTCTGCGATGTCCTTGCCGTATCTCCTGACGATGTACTGATAGCCGCAGTCGAATCCCCAGTACTCAGGAGAATCCTTTGATGGCTTCTCAAGTCCGAGCAGGATCTCTTTACGGTCGGTGATGATCTTCGTAAGCTTGAAGATCTTCTCGTCGTGGCTCAGCTGTTTAGCCTTTTTTGCCATACTTTTCCCTCTCTTTCTCTTACAATATATATTTCTACAAAATGCCTTTACGTAAGGCTTCTTACCTGAGTTAAGTAAAGGAATGAAAGCTTTACTTCACAATGATTCCGTTCACCAGGATGTCCGCGACCTGTGACAGCGCTTCTCTGTACGGAATATGGTTCTTTACGAGCACATCTTTCTGGAAGAACTGTTCTACAGTAGCCTGGAACATAGTCTTAAGTATAGGCATCGATACCGGTCTGATTGAGCCTTCCTTAATGCCTCTCTCAAGCAGCAGAGCAACGCCTTCCCAGTAGTTTTCACGACAGGATTTCCAGTGTTTGTATACCGAAGGATACTTCTCCTTGAGAACATAGAGCTGGGACAGATCGTTCTGTGTATAGCGCTCAGGCACACGGCCTATTATTGCCGTCAGCTGCTCAGGAATAGTCAGACTTTCATCGTTTAATATCATCTCTTCCTCGATCAGCGCGTCATCAAAGAAACGGTCGATCGTCTGAGTCATAATTGAACGTTTGTCTTCAAAAACAGTATAGATGGTTTTTTTGCTCATACCTAACGCATGAGCAAGATCATCCATTGTGAATTTGATTCCTTTTTTGTCAAACTGCCTGGCTGCTTCGTCAAGAATACGAATGCGCAGTTCCTGTGATGTATCTTCTTTCATAGCTTTAGTCCCTCATAATATGGTACGGAAACTTTAAAATTTATTTCCGTTTCCCATTCAAAGTCATTCTATCATTGAAACATTGGAGCCGCAATAAAAACAGCTCCATTTTATATGCTTTTCTATGTATTTTTGGCATCCCCCCTGCAGGGTTATTCAGGATCCTGCACCGGTCCTAATCTTTTTTCACATCAAGACCGAATTCAGCAGGCAGGAATCTCGGGCAGACGTTTTCATCGGTAACTATCACGGCATTTGCCAGCCTTGTTCCGATCGCACATGATTCTCCCAGACTTTTACCGTAAGTAAGGCCAATCACCACTCCGGCAAAGAACGCATCCCCGGCGCCTGTAGTATCCCTGACCTCTGTTTTAGGTGCCGGGCAGTGGCCGAAATCGCCGTCCATTGAGGCATATACCGCCCCTTCGCCGCCCATGGTGACCACCATTGCCGGTATCTGTGCCTGCGATATTTTTTTGTAAAGGATGCCGCTCATCTCTTCAGCGCCTATCCCTTCATACTCCTCTGAAAACAGGAGTCCCGCTTCCTCAAGATTACAGACGAGACAGCTTATGTGCTGCAGAAGGTCACGTCGCTCCATCGCGATCGACATATTCGAGACCGGAGCATATACCTTCTTTCCGTGTTTTTCTGCCAGCGCAATCACACGTTTCAGAGTAGGCACTTCAACATCGAACTCAACCGCAATACTGTCGGCATATTTGAATATCTCATCGCCTTTGTCATCGAGAATGTCTGCGATTCTTGAAAGATCAGGCCGTTTGGATATGGATGCCGCCACATCACCGCTGTTGTCAAAAACTGCGAGCCATGTGCCCAGTCCTCCCTCCGAGCGCTTTATATATTCTGTATTTACTTTATGCTTGGCGAGTTTGTCTTCTACATCATTGCTTATGCCTCTGGGCTCGAGCACGGTTACAAACGTAGGTCTGAGTTCTACGTTTGCTATGTCTTCAACTATATTACGCGCTACTCCTCCATGTACTTCAACTACATGCCCGGAATTCCTTCCTCCCGGAATGTACTGCGAGTACGGATATCCCTTGACATCCACAAAAGCTGCGCCTATAACGACAATTCCGTTATCTTTCTTTTTTGCCATTTTGTATCCTCCGCTCTCTGCCTTGATTTTACTACAAATCCGGGCATCATTAAAGAGCGGCTCAGCCGCTCTTTGTGTCATTGAACTGGCAGGCAGATGCTCAGCATTACCTTGCAAGCTGTGTCTTCAGGTTCTCGAACATATGCTTCACCGCCGGAATATTTATAACGATTATTGTCATCACGCCTTCGACAGCAAGATATGTGATGTTGTACCACAGCGACCATGTGAGAGCATTGAAGTTCTCAGGCGCATACTCTGCAAAGAATATTACTCCACTCAGAACTGCACATATATATCTGCAGAAAACTCCAAGCAGATAGCCTTTGGTAAGACCATTTTTGCGGTTCCTTACAAGTCCGGAAAGTCCCATTACTGCAAAAGCGATGACATAGTCAAGTATCATCTGGACCGGATGTATGACATATCCTCCGAATATCAGATTAAGCAGCCCGGTAACAGCTCCGCCCAGGACACCCCATCTCGTTCCGAGCAGATATCCCAGAGCAATGATAGGCAGCGTTCCGAAAAGCGTTACCGATCCGCCCTGAGGCATCGTGAACAGCTTGATCTGGTCAAGGATCATTGCCAGAGCAACCATAAGTGCCGTTGTTGTGATTTTTGCAGTGTAATTTCTCCCTTTGTTCTTTTCCATTAAAAAACCTCCTTAATGAATTATTAAGGAGAGCGCTGTCGACATAACGCATCAAAAGCTGTGCGTTTTATTAACCTTCCTACGCCGGTATTACCCGGATCAGGTGTAAGGGTCATCCCTTGCGGGACCTCTCAGCAGTTGCTCCCCTGGTGTTTGATTAGCCTAATTATAGGCTTGCTTTACTTCATTTTCAATACATATACCGGCACGTATCGATTATGATACAATTATTTTATAAAATTACAGTCATTTGAAAAGAGGTCAGCATGAGGCTGGACAAATATCTTTCCGACATGGGTGTCGGAACCAGAAGTGAACTGAAAAAGGATATCCGCAAGGGTGGAGCCGCGGTTGACGGTAAAATCGTCAAAGACCCCGGCTTCAGTGTTGACACGTCATCGCATGTGGTTTTCAAAGGGGCCGTCATAGCCTATGAAGAATTCGCATACTACATGCTCAACAAGCCTGCAGGTATAATCAGCGCGAGTGAGGATGACAATGAACCTACTGTAGTAGATCTTATATCCGAACCGAAAAGAAAAGACATGTTCCCGGTCGGACGCCTTGACCGCGACACCGAGGGCCTTCTTCTTATAACAAATGACGGTGCTCTTTCGCACCGCCTGCTGTCACCTAAGCATCATGTCGACAAAGTATATTATGCCAGAGTGTCAGGCATCCTTACTGACAGTGACGTCGAACTGTTCCGGGAGGGTCTTGTTCTTACCGATGGACTTGAATGTCTCCCTGCAGATCTGAAAATACTGTCAGTATCCGGTGATGAATACATATCAGAAGCCGAGATAACCGTCCGGGAGGGAAAATTCCATCAGGTTAAGCGCATGTTCAGTTCCGTCGGTGCCGAGGTCCTTTATCTCAGGCGCCTTTCGATGGGGCC
>JBGUVT010000022.1:0-7121 GCA_045220485.1 Anaerovoracaceae bacterium
CGGCACGCCACATAGTATACACTATCTAACAAAACTTGTCGAGAACAATTTTCCCGTTTTTTTATTCTTCTGCCATGATGGCGTCGAACTCAGCAGCAGCAGCGTCGAACTCCTCTTCCGATTCGATCTCGGTAATCTCGAACTCGTCATCGCTTATCTGCTTGTATCCGTAAATGTATACATCGTCAGTGCCGTCTTCAGGTTCGAGAGCGATATATTCCTTATCGTTCAGTTCGAATGTGCCCAGTACATAGCAGTCAACTGCAGTGTCGTCATCAAATTCCAGAGTAATGATATCTTCTTCCTCTTCTTCGACATTTACGTTCTTGATATCTTCTGCCATAATGCAATTCTCCTTTCCTGAAATGCTATATCAATATAACACGAGGCACTTTTTTTAGCAACTGTTTATTCATTTGCGAAAAAGTCCAGAATGCTTTCAGCGGCTTTACTGTTCATGCCATCGACTTCCAGCAGCTCTTCATATGTAGCATTTTTAATTGCTTTGATGCTGCCGAATCTGTTCAGCAGCTCTCCCCTGCGCTTAGGTCCGATACCCGGGATATCTTCGAGAGCAGATTTGATCATCTTTTTGCCCTTTACACCCGACATATAGGTGATCGCGAAGCGGTGGACTTCTTCCTGGATATTGCCGCAGTAACTGAAGAGCAGTCGGTTGTCCCGGAGGTCGATTTCGCGGCCGTCGTCAAAGACGATCGCCCGGGTCCTGTGCGCGTCGTCTTTTGCGAGTCCCACAACGGGAATCGCGATGCGGAACGCATCGACGACGGCCTTTACTGCCCTTACCTGCCCCAGGCCACCATCTATAAACATTATATCCGGATAGGTGCTGAAGCCCTCGTCGCCCTTCCGCGCGCGCTTGAGTCTTCTGTATATGACTTCTCTGAGGCTGCCGTAGTCATCTCCCTCGGCAGTCCTCACCTTGAATTTTCTGTAATCGTTCTTTACAGGCTTTCTCCCCTCATACACTACCATCCCGCCGACAGTATCCAGCCCGTTGAAGTTCGATATATCGTACGCTTCCACTCTGTATTCCCTGTCGTCGTCTTCCGGTATGAGCAGCGGAGCATTCCCGCTTATCGATGACGCATATTCTATCAGCCCGGCTATCTCTTTCTTCAGAGCATCTCTTCTCTCCGCCTCACGCTCAGCTTTTTCATCGAGAGTTCCTGCCAGCTTTACGGCATCGTCCATCGCCATCTTCAGTACTGCTTTCTTCTCTCCTCTTTCCGGTACGATGAAGCGTGTTTTGTGCATCACATCGGTCCTTCCCTCTGCATTTGCCGCGTTTATGTTATCGAGGAACTCCTCAAGCAAGGCTTCGTCCTCAATATGTACAGGAAGTATGATCTCCCGCGGCAGTATTGAAAGCTCAGGATAGTACTGCTTAATGAACGAGGTGATCATCTCTGCGCCAAGAGTCTTCCTTTCCTTTTCGGAATCCGGCATAGCAGCTCCTGCGTGGTCGCTCCTGATATAAGTGATATCGCGTCCGCTCATCCTGCCGCCTTCCACTTTGTACCTTGCAACTACCCCGGTCCTGTGCGTGATCACCGGGATAAGGACATCCGCATCCCTTTCCCTTATCATCGTTGCGCGCTGTGTCTCTCCCAGTGCTTTCAGCGACTTTATATAGTCTCTGAATCTGGCAGCATCTTCATAGCGCAGCTCTTCAGAAGCCTTTTCCATTTCGGCCTTTAATTTCGCTGTAACGGCCGAATCTCTGCCTGAAAGGATTTCTATTACTTCATCTGTTTTTTCCCTGTAAGCGGTTTTATCGACCTCTCCGGTACATATTCCGGGGCACTTGCCTATGAAGTAGTTAAGGCATGGTCTGACGCCCTTCCTGAACTCCTGCTGACGGCACTTTTTGAACTGATACATTTCATCGATCATTCCGAGAATACGTCTGACCGCTCCGGCATCCGTGTATGGCCCGAAGTATCGGTTACCGTCACGCCTGAGTCTCCGCGTGCTGATTACTCTCGGGTAATCCTCATTTGTAGTCACTTCAATGAACGGATATGACTTGTCATCCTTGAGCAGGATGTTGTAGCGCGGCATGTATTTCTTGATAAGATTGCATTCCAAAAGGAGAGCTTCCATCTCCGTAGCACAGCTGATGTATTCAAACTCTGCTATATTGGAGACCATCGCTCTCACTTTAGGATCTGCCTGCGAAGTTTTTCTGAAGTAACTGCTGACGCGGTTTCTGAGGTTTATAGCCTTGCCAACATATATCACTTCGCCCAGGCTGTCCTTATGCATATACACGCCGGGAGTTTTCGGCAGTTTTTTCAGTTCTTCACTGATATCGAACATGTTTTATCTTTTGCGCTGTGATTTTTTACCTCTTTTGCCGGCTTCTTCTTTTATCGCCTCTTTACGTATATCAGTGGTACGCGGAGGCATTTCTTCATAGCCTGTTGCATCCCATTCACGGCGCTTTCTGTCTTCATCTATCTCAAGCTGCATTCTGGCAAGCTCGCGTATTTTCGCCCTGCGTAAAGCCTCACGCCTTTTTGCGCGACGGCGCTTCACATGCCAAACCCTCAGGAGGAACACCAGAAGCAGGAACAGCAGAGTACCGATAACTATAGTTGCTATATTAGATATATAGAATCGTGACAGATACCATCCCTGAGGGACATCTTCTTTTATAATAAGATCTACTGTACCTTTCAGTTCATCAGCCACATATATCCTGAATTCACCCACCTTATCGCCTTTGGTAAGCGGTGCATTCAGGTTATCGTACATTGATACCTGCGTTTCTATAAGTGAATCGCTTCCTTCAGGAGGCACATATGCAAAGCCCTTGGTCTCGGTGTAGGCTGCAACTCTCGTAACAGCCCCGCCCCTGACTCTCGCATGACCTACCATTTTGCCCTTCTTCACGATCGTATTCTTCGTGACCTTGGCATCTGCGTATTCGAACAGGGATGTCGCTTCTCTTGCAGCATTTTCCTTTGCCGAATCCATAAGGATTACAACCATCTGCATGTCTTCCTTGGTTGCAATAGCAGCAAACTGTGCAGAATTGACTGACTCGTCCACAAGTCCCAGGATTCCGCCTTTTATATACTCGTATTCTGTAGTCTCATTACTCGTTAAGAGCGGATTGGTACTGGTGAATGATATCTCCCTTGGTTGCTTTTTCTTTTTTTCAACGACCGCAATCGTTACACTTTTCTTTGCCAGAGCGTCTTTGACCGGCTGATATCTGTATGCAGCCTGAGCTATGACTGCCAGATCTGCTGCGGTAGAGTACGCGTTTATATCATTGCGTCCTCCGGCGTTTGTAAACAGGGTATCCATGAGTCCGAGTTCCATGCACTTGGAATTCATCTCATTCACGAAAATATCCCTTGATGACGCGCTGTATTTAGCGAGCAGTTCCGCAGCCTGGACATCTCCGCCTACCAGCATTGCATTCAGAAGATCTCCGACACTTGCTGACTCGCCTTCCTTGAAGGTATCCCCGTATTCAGCGATTGTATTTCCCGTTACCACGGTATTTTTCAGCTCTTTCTCATCATACATGTTATCGAGCACCACCATTGCTGTCATGAGCAGAGTGATCTTGCCCGGCTGCATCTTCCGGTCGGCATGCTTGGAAACCACCTTCTCGCTTGTTGAACCGGACATAACCATGTATGAGCTCGCGCTCACTGAAGGCGCCTTAACAGGCACTACGGGATTATTTGCCTCAGCATAGACATCAAAAATTGCAATATAACCGATGGTGGTCACCAGTATCAGGAACACCGATATGATGGCCACCAGAAGTTTTTCAATTCTTATTCGCAGTGTTCTATTTTTATCTGACACTTGCTTATCTCCGTGAGTCTGAACAGATTATTTGTTCTCTGCTTCAAATTCTTTCATGTACTCAATCAGCTTATCAACGCCTTCTTCAGGGAACGCATTGTATACGGATGCTCTCATTCCGCCTGCGATTCTGTGTCCCTTGAGGTTGATCATGTTTCTCTCCTTTGCTCCGGCGATGAACTCCTTATCGAGTTCAGGATCACCAGTAACAAACGGAATGTTCATGAGGGATCTGTCTTCCTTGGCAACAGTTCCTCTGAAGAGCTTTGAAGAGTCGAGATAATCGTAGATCTTCTGAGCCTTGCGAACGTCCTTCTCATGCATTGCAGGGATTCCGCCGTTTGCAAGGAGATACTTGAATACTTCGCCAGCTACATAGATTGTGTAGCAAGGAGGAGTGTTGTACATCGATCCCTTCTCTGCGTGTGTCTTGTAGTCGAGATAGATCGGTGTGTTTTCAGGAGCCTTGCCTACGAGGTCCTTTCTGACAATAACGATTGTCATACCAGCAGGAGCAACGTTCTTCTGAGCGCCGGCATAGATAAGACCGAACTTTGTAACATCAACTTCCTCAGAGAGGATGCAGGATGACATGTCAGCTACGAGCAGGTGATCACCAAAGTCAGGAAGCTCATTGTAGTGAGTTCCGAATACAGTGTTGTTGTAGCAGATGTAGACGTAGTCAACGTCATCTCTGATGTCTTCCTTTGTTACCTTTGGAATGTATGTGTACTTGTCAGCCTCTGACGATGCTACGCAGCGTGCATCACCGAACTTGCGGGCTTCTTCCCAAGCCTTCTTTCCCCACTGACCTGCTACGATGTAGTCAGCCTTGTGTGTTCCTGTCATCAGATTGATAGGAACCATTGAGAACTGGAGCGTAGCTCCGCCCTGAAGGAACATTACATAGTAATCATCAGGAATGTTCATGAGTTTGCGCAGATTAGCCTCTGCATCATCGATGATCTTCTGGAACTCAGCGGATCTGTGGCTCATCTCCATTACGGATTCACCCGTTCCCTCATAGTTGAGCATCTCTGCTGCACATTTTCTGAGTACTGGTTCTGGAAGAACAGATGGACCTGCAGAAAAGTTAAATACGCGATATTCATCAGCCATTGGTCTATACCTCCGTTATAATCTTTTTGTAGTAAAAGGGTTATTGAAAAGGGCCGCCGACAGCCAAAGCACTTTCAGACTTCAGCGGCCTTTTTACCTGATTGAATTATACTTCACTTGTGTGAAGATTTATAGGCAGAATCGTGATATCCTCTCTGAATTATTACAGAGCCGGGCCGGCTGCCACGAGTGCCTTGCCTGCTTCGTTCGATGTGTACTTATCGAAGTTCTTGATGAATCTGCCTGCGAGATCCTTAGCCTTCTCATCCCAGACTGCAGGATCTTCATAAGTATCTCTCGGATCGAGGATTCCAGGGTCTACGCCAGGAAGCTCTGTAGGTACTTCGAAATCGAAGTATGGGATCTTCTTGGTAGGAGCCTTGAGTACATCGCCGTTCAGAATAGCGTCGATGATTCCTCTTGTATCCTTGATGGAGATACGCTTGCCTGTGCCGTTCCAGCCTGTGTTGACGAGGTAAGCCTTAGCTCCGCTCTTCTCCATTCTCTTTACAAGTTCCTCTGCATACTTTGTAGGATGCAGCTCGAGGAATGCCTGTCCGAAGCAAGCAGAGAATGTAGGTGTAGGCTCAGTGATTCCTCTCTCTGTTCCTGCCAGCTTTGCTGTAAATCCGCTGAGGAAGTAGTACTGTGTCTGCTCCGGTGTCAGGATCGATACTGGAGGCAGTACTCCGAATGCGTCTGCCGAGAGGAAGATTACGTTATCTGCCTGAGGACCTGCGGACTTGCCGTTGACCTTCTTGGCAATGTTCTGGATGTGCTCGATCGGATACGATACACGTGTGTTCTCTGTAACGCTCTTGTCGGCGAAATCGATCTTGCCGTCTGCATCAACAGTTACGTTCTCGAGAAGAGCATCTCTCTTGATAGCATTGTAGATATCAGGCTCTGATTCCTTATCGAGGTTGATTACCTTGGCATAGCAGCCGCCCTCGAAGTTGAATACGCCTTCATCATCCCAGCCGTGCTCATCGTCTCCGATGAGGAGTCTCTTAGGATCTGTTGAAAGAGTGGTTTTGCCTGTTCCGGAAAGTCCGAAGAAGATAGCTGTGTTCTTACCTTCCATGTCCGTGTTTGCGGAGCAGTGCATCGAAGCGATTCCTTTGAGAGGGAGATAGTAGTTCATCATTGAGAACATACCCTTCTTCATCTCGCCGCCGTACCATGTGTTGATGATTACCTGCTCACGGCTTGTGATGTTGAATGCAGCGCAGGTCTCGCTGTTCATTCCGAGTTCCTTGTAGTTCTCTACTTTAACCTTGGAAGCATTGAAAATAACGAAGTCAGGCTCGAAGTTCTCAAGCTCTTCATCTGTAGGGATGATGAACATGTTCTTTACGAAGTGTGCCTGCCATGCAACCTCCATGATGAAACGGATGGCCATGCGTGTATCAGGGTTTGTGCCGCAGAATCCGTCAACAACGAAGAGTCTCTTGTTGCAGAGCTCGTTGATAGCGATTTTCTTGACTTCTGCCCATACTTCTTCCGACATCGGGTGGTTATCGTTCTTATAACCCTCGGTTGTCCACCACACTGTATCCTTGGAATTCTCATCCATGACAATATATTTGTCCTTAGGCGAACGTCCAGTATAGATACCGGTCATTACGTTTACTGCATCGAGTTCAGTGAGCTGTCCCTTATCATAGCCTTCGAGTTCAGGCTTCATTTCCTCTTCGAAAAGGAATTCAAATGATGGATTGTAAACCAGCTCAGTAGTACCGGTGATTCCATACTTTGTCAGATCAACTTTTGCCATTTAGTTACCTCCTGTTTATTTAATTACAGTTGTTTTCTTGCGAAATCCAAATTTTTTCTCACTATAATATTATTCGTTTTATGTCAATGTTTCAACTTGTATTTGTCTATTACCTGTGTCCTCTTATATTGATGAAAACATGCCGCGGTGTTATACTAAATGTGTATGGGCAGCCGCTCATAAAGCGTTGATATGCCTGTAAAAATTAAGTGCTTATATAATAATCTTTATATTAATCAAAGCGGAGGACATAATGGACAAGTATTACATCGGTACTCTAAACAACATTTCCCAGAAAGGTCTGTGCAGACTTACTGATAAGTTTGAGCTTACAGACGACGTAGATAAGGCTAACGGCATCATCTTAAGATCC
>JBGUVT010000023.1:0-13244 GCA_045220485.1 Anaerovoracaceae bacterium
TTCGCTCTTTTTCTTTCCATATGAAAGCTCCCTTTATGATTAACAGTGATTTTGTTTTTCACTGTCTCTCATAAAGGGAGCGTATCACATTGCCGCGGGTTCTTAGTCTTTTTGATTATGCCGGATTGCGGAGCTGCTACACGGCTTTAAATGCTAGTCCCAGAGATTGAGCGGGTATGTGCCGTCAGCTTTAAGTGCTGCAAATTTCGCTACCACTTCAGGCTTGTCTTCTTTATATGTTACACCAAACCACTTGTCGGAAGAGGTGAGCACTTCGTATGTAGCTGAGCCGTCGGCTATCTGCTCGTTGATAGGTGTCTGTACGTAATATTCTCCCTTCATCGGGTTTTCATCCATTATACGTACGAGAGCTTTTTTGAATCCTGCCTCAAGGACTTTCATATATTCGGATCCGAATCCCCAGAGATTCATCGATACAGGAGAGTCTGCAGGTATGGTGACCTTGCTGCCGTCTGGAAGTGTGTCTGTAACAGTGCCGTCCGGTTCTCTGCCGACCTGAAGGTGCTCAACGATGTCTGTGAGCATGCCGTCTTTGGCCTTGCAGATACCGCGCGATACAGTACCGTTCTCGGACAGAGTTTTTTCGACTTCGAAACCGACCATGCAGTTGTGAGATGCATCAGCCTTTGTTGTAAGGAACTTATAGATTTTTACAAAGCCTTCCTTGCCGTAGTAGTCGTCCGCATTTATGACCGCGAACGGAGCATCTACGATGTTGCGTGCGGAAAGGACGGCCTGTCCGGTTCCCCAAGGTTTTGTGCGGCCTTCAGGGAATGTGAATCCTTCAGGCAGATCAGTGCCTTCCTGGAAAGCATAATAAACTTCGTACTTCTTGCCTGCACCGTTTTCGATGTGCTCTTTGAAAACTTCCTCAAAGTCGTGCTTGATTATGAAACATACTCTGCGGAATCCTGCCTGATAAGCATCATAAAGGCTGAAATCCATTATGATGTCGCCCTGCTCTGTTATCTTATCAAGCTGCTTGTTGCCGCCGTATCTGCTTCCCATGCCGGCAGCCATAATTACTAAAATCGGTTCCATTTGCTTTTCTCCTTATTTTACTTAAGTGATGCCTTAAGACGTGCGCGAACTTTATCTTCGCCCATTATCTGCTGGATTGCCCATACATCAGGCGACTGTGCGCGCCCCATGAGTGCGATCCTTATTACTGTACTGACATGTCCCACATGCCCTTTGTAATCTTCAGGATGTTTTTTGAAATCCTTCGGCTTTGCAGCATATCCCATCGAAACGGCGATTTCTCTTATCTTGTCGAACCACTGCCCGTTGTCATCGGAGTGATCGTAAGAATCAAGGTAAGCGCTGAGTATTGCCGGTGCGTCTGCTGCAGCCTCTGCCGGATATTCATCCTTGATTTCGAAGGATTCATCGAAGAAATAGCCGATGAATTCCATTATCTGTTTTGCGTATACCAGGTCGGCTCTCGGACGGGCATCATGCCTGCCAAGGTCGAGGATCTCTGCCAGATGATCCAAGTCCGCAAACATGTATCCGTACTCAGGCGCGAATTCGTCTGACCAGGATTTCAGCCAGGAAGCCAGTTCGTGTGCGTCTATATGCAGCAGGGTGTTCTTGCTTACGTCGCTGAGTTTGTCGAGGTCGAAGAGAGCTCCGCTGCTCGACATCTTCTCCGTCGTAAATTTGAAATCTTCTGCAGGAGCGTCCGGATTCTCAATGCGCCACTCTTCATAATTCGAGTTGAGTATCGTGAGCAGGTATTCTCTGACAGCTGCCGGGTGGTAGCCTTCGCTGCGGTAGAAGTCGAGCGAAAGCTCAGGATCATGACGCTTCGAAAGCTTGCGCTTGTTGCCGTCTTCACCGATCTTCATGAGCTGTGCTGTATGGCAGTATACCGGAAGATCCCAGCCGAGATCCTCAAAAAGTTCCACATGGATCGGGAGTGAAGGCAGCCATTCCTCGCCTCTGACAACATGCGTTGTACGCATAAGATGGTCGTCAACTACATGCGCGAAATGGTATGTCGGGATACCTGTCTGCTTTATGATGACCACATCGAGGAAGTTATCAGGCACTGAAAGCTCACCGCGAATAGCATCGTTTACGGTGTGCCGTGCAGTCTCTTCAGCGGAAGCATTAGGTACACCGTTCGATTTAAGCCTTATGACGAACGGCTCTCCGGCTTTGATCCTTGAGACTATTTCGGCTTCTATGGCTGTATCCTTGTCCCAGTCCCTGTATTTCGACCATCCCGCATAGATGCCCGGAGCAATCTTTTCTCTTTCCTGTTGCTCCCTGATTGCGCTTATCTCATCTTCGGTAAGGAAGCATGGATATGCCAGGCCTTCTGCCAGGAGCTTCTTTGCAAACGTGCGGTAGATTTCGCCGCGGTGGCTCTGAGTGTAGTCACCGTAATCACCGATATCTCCGGTTTCGGTCACGCCTTCATCAAAACGGATGCCGAAGAAGTCAAGGGAGCTTATGATGGTTTCCACAGCATTCTCGACATAACGTTTATCATCCGTGTCCTCAATCCTGAGGAAAAATGTACCGCCGCTCTGGTGTGCCAGTCTCTCGTCTACGAATGCGCCGTATAGATTACCCAGATGGATAAACCCTGTAGGACTTGGGCCGAGTCTTGTGACCATGGCGTCCTCAGGAAGATTTCTTGGCGGATACATCGCTTCGTAGTCATCAGGAGTATGCCCGAGTGACGGATAAATGAGCTCGCTTAATTCTGTATAGTTCATAATGTTTTTGATTTCCTTTTATAAGTTTAATCTGCTCCATGTATTCTAACATACAAAGAGCATCCAATTCATCTAAACCTGCAATTAACCTAAATTAAAGAGCGGGATTGTGATGACCGGGAAAGATATATGGGCTGCCGAACAAAAGGCATATGCGTTATTTGTATTATTGTACAAAAGAAAACGCTAAAAAACGAAAAAAACAATACTTGCAGCATTGACTGATAAAGGGGATAAGACTATAATCGTAATGATTTTTGTTAATAAACATATTGAAATATCAAGTAGGAAAGGGTCGGAGACCGCTTTAAGCACGGCGGACCAGAGACCTGACAAGAAGGGAAAAAAGATGAAAGGGAATTTAATCATTGGACAATCCGGCGGACCTACCGCTGTAATCAATTCCAGCCTTGCAGGAGTTATCAAGGCATGCTGGAAAGAGGGCATCAGACGTATATATGGAATGCATTATGGCATTGAGGGCTTTCTGAACGAAGATATCGTAGACATTGAAGACTATATCACAAGCGGGCAGGATCTTTCTCTGCTCAAGAGAACTCCGTCTTCATTCCTCGGTACATGCCGCTATAAACTGCCTCCAATTGAAGGCAATGAGAAGCTCTATGAAAAGATCTTCGACATTCTCGATAAGAAAAATATCGAGTATTTCCTCTACAACGGCGGAAATGATTCGATGGATACCATAAAGCAGCTTGCTGATTATGCAGCAACTCATCAGAAGAAGCAGAAGTTCATGGGCATACCAAAAACCATTGACAATGACCTGCCTATGACTGATCACTGCCCGGGCTATGGTTCAGCTGCTAAGTATATCGCTACTTCGATGAAAGAAATCATCAGAGACAACGAGAGCTACGGCGTATCAAAGCCGACTATCTGCATCGTTGAGATCATGGGACGTCATGCAGGATGGCTTACAGCTGCAGCTGCTATGTCGAAAGACATCGACTGCTCAGGTCCGGACCTGATCTACCTGCCGGAAGTCACTTTTGATATCCAGGACTTCATTGAGAGAATAAAGAAACTCGCAAAGACCAAGAAGTCGGTCGTAATTGCTGTATCTGAAGGTCTCAGGACCGCAGACGGCAAGTTCGTATGCGAACTCGGAACTGTAAATGACCACGTAGATGCTTTTGGCCACAAACAGCTCGCAGGCACTGCAGCATATCTTGCAAGCCTCGTAACCCAGCAGACAGGACTCAAGTCACGTTATATTGAGTTCTCATCACTTCAGAGGTGTGCTGCTCATCTTGCTTCGAGAAGCGACTCTGACGAAGCATATAATGTCGGATACCTCGCTGCAAAAGCTGCTTTCGAAGGCAACACCGGCAAGATGATAACCATTCAGGTCAACAGCAGGGAACCGTATGTAGAGACATATGACATGTTCGACATCCATGAGGTAGCGAACGTAGAGCGCAAGGTACCTCTGGAATGGATAATCAACGATGGTACATATGTAAGTGACGAGTACCTCAAATATGCAAGGCCGTTCATTATCGGACGCGTTCCTCCTTATACAGCCGGCGGGCTGCCTGTTCATCTGACGATGACAAAGAAGAGAAACCACAAATAAAGAACGGAGCTTCATTTGGCAAACATCGAGATAAGAGAAGTAAAAACAAAGGCGGAGAGGAGAGTCTTCGTAGACTTTCCAAACCGCCTTTATTGCAACAATGAAAACTTTGTGCCGGCCTTTTACGGCGACGACATCGACGACTGGGATGAGAAGAAGAATCCGGCGTTCGAGTACTGCGAGGCAAAGTCCTGGCTTGCGTACAAAGATGAAGAAGTAGTTGGCCGCATAGGTGCCATACTGAGCCACGCTTCCAACGAGAAGTGGGGTACTAAGCGCATGCGCTTTTCCCAGGTGGACTTTATAGATGACAGAGCTGTATCCAGGGCTCTCTTTGATGCTGTGGAAAACTGGGCGAAAGAAAAGGGCATGAATGAAGTGCACGGACCGCTCGGTTTCTGCGACCTGGATAGGGAAGGCATGCTGGTGGAAGGCTTCGACAAGCGCAGCATGTTTTATACTTACTATAATGATCCTTACTATATCGATCACCTTGAGGCGTTAGGCTACGTAAAGGATACAGACTGGATCGAACATCTGATTCCGCTTAACGGCTGGGACGATCCTAATTATATAAGGTTAAAGAGGATCTCAGATGCCATGCTCAAGAGGACGGGCTTTCACAAGCTGGAGGTAAAGCATAAGGCGCAGTACAAGCCGTATATCAAACAGGTATTTGAGCTTGTAAACATTGCTTACTCGCATCTTTACGGAGTTGTGGAGCTGAACGAAAGGCAGATCAAAAAGTATACTAATAAATTCCTGCCGCTCGTCGATCCTGACTTTGTCTGCCTTATAGTAGATGACAACGACAAGCTCATGGGATTCGGCGTTGGTGCGCCGTCAACAGCGGAAGCCATGCGCAGATGCGGCGGACACCTGATGCCGCTTGGATGGATAGGCCTTCTGAAAGCTCTGATGCAGAAAAAAGATACTCTGGATCTTCTGCTAATAGCTGTAAGACCTGAGTACCAGAAGACAGGACTCAACGGAGTCATCATGGAGCACCTTTTCACCGGATGCAACAAGAACGGCATCCGCAAGGCCGAGACAGGGCCGCAGCTTGAGTGGAATACAAACGTGCATCATCAGTGGAAGATGTTCAATATTGAGCCTCACAAGCGCAGACGCTGTTTCGTAAAACAAATATAGACAAAACAGGAGCCCGGTTTTCCGGGCTCTTATGCTTATATCGTCAGATTGTACATGTCTGCATATATGCCGCCTTTTTTCAGCAGCTCATCGTGTGACCCTTCTTCAGCTATGCCGTCTTCTGTCAGCACCACGATGCGGTCAGCATTTTTTACTGTAGACAGCCGGTGGGCAATAGTGATAGTTGTGCGGCCTTTCGCGAGCTCGGCCAGCGATTCCTGGACATAACGTTCGCTCTCGTTGTCCAGAGATGAGGTTGCCTCGTCCAGAATGAGAATTGGCGGATTCTTAAGGAAGACCCTGGCTATGCTGATACGCTGTTTCTGACCGCCGGAGAGCCTGGCTCCGCGTTCACCAACATAAGTATCGTAGCCATCCGGCAGCTCGTTTATGAACTCATCGGCCCCGGCAAGTTTTGCTGCTGCGACGATCTCCTCGCGGCTCGCGCCCGGTCTGCCGTATTCGATGTTGCCTGCAACAGTATCGGAGAAAAGGTATACTTCCTGCTGCATCATTCCGATTTTTGTACGGAGTGAATGCACCTTGTAATCGCGGATATCTCTTCCGTCCACCAGAACAGCGCCGCCGCTCACATCGTAGAAACGGGGGATAAGATTGCAGAAGGTCGTTTTGCCTGCGCCGCTCGGACCTACGACTGCAATGTTCTCTCCACTGGCAATGCTGATGTTTATATGATTCAGCACCTGCGTGCCGGCCGGAGTGCTGTGTTCGGAATCATCCCTGCCGGCTTCATATGCAAACGAGACATCGCGGAATTCTATGTCGCCGCGCACTTCATCAGGCATGTCGACAGCTCCCGGGGCATCCTCAATCTCGATTTCGGTATCCATTACCTCGACGAATCTTTCAATGCCGGTTATTCCGCGCTGAAACTGCTCGGTAAATTCAACTACGCGGCGTACGGACTCAAGCAGGACTGCCACATACATAAGATAAGCAATAAAGTCTCCGGCTGTAATGAGCCCGCGTATGAGCGCCAGCGAACCAAAGAAAACGATCGAGATGTACATAAGCCCATCGAAGAGGCGGGTGACACCTCTGAATCCGGCCATGTTTCTGTAACCGACTTTCTTTGTCGTCAGAAATCTTTCATTGCCTTCCTCGAAGCGCTTTTCCTCTACATCCTCGTTGGCAAATGATTTGGATACCCGTATGCCCAGAAGGCTGTCCTCAACGTGGGAATTTATTTCGCCGAGCTCGGAACGCTGCCATTTGAAAGCATTGCGCATCCTGACCCTGAATTTCATGGCGCATACGAGCATGAGCGGTATGAGCGCAAAGAGAAGCAGGGTAAGAGGAACATTCACCTGTATCAGTACGGCGAAAGCCACAACTATCTTAACCGCCGCAATAAAATACTCTTCAGGGCAATGGTGTGCGAATTCGGTAATGTCGAACAGATCGGTCGTAATACGCGATATCAGCTGACCGGTCTTGTTGCTGTTATAATAGCCATACGAGAGCTCCTGAAACTTGGCAAAGAGGTCTCTGCGCATGTCTTTTTCGATCTGTGCACCCATTATATGACCTCTGTTCTGCATATAATAATTCGCTGCAACATCTATGACTCTGAGTGCAATATACAGCAAGGTTATGCGAACGACCAGAGGGATTGTGAGGTCTGAAGGGGATGTCGTGACGGTATTTGTAATAAATCTTACTATCACAGGCAGCACAAGATCACATACACTCGTGAGTGACGCGCAGAACAGGTCGAAAACGAGTATATGCCAGTAAGGCCTGAAGTAAGGATAGAACCTCTTAAGCAGGTATTTTGTTGACAATTGTTTCTGCTCCATAGTGAAGCAATTATACATTATTTGTTGAAGATTAAGACCGTTTCTAATAAAATTAATCAGTTAGAAGCTTATATTATCCGGAAGGCATGAAAATGGAACTCAACAAAAAGAAGGTCGAACGCATTCTGATGACGATAGCCGGCAATTTGCTTTATGCCAGTGGTGTAAACCTGATGATAAACCCTATACACCTCTATAGCGGTGGGTTTACCGGAATCGCTCAGCTGATAAGGCTTTTTCTTACAGGCTTTCTGCATATCCCGGAGATTCCCGGCCTGGATTACATGGGAATCATATATTTTGCCATTAACATTCCGCTGTTCTTTATGGCTTATAAAGTGATGGGGCGCAAGTTCTGCATTACTACGCTTATATCTATAGCAATGGCTTCAGCGTTTCTGGCTGTCATACCGGTGCCGGCGGTCCCTATAGTTGATGACCGCATACTGGCGTCAGTAGTGGGAGGCCTTGGCAGCGGTGTAGGAGCCGGACTGGTATTGAGAGCAGGCAGCTCACAGGGAGGTCAGGATGTCATCGGAGTATGTCTTGCGAAAACACACCCTAATTTCAAGGTCGGTACCATAGGCATAATTATCAGCATCTGCATTTATACGATATGTCTCTTTATATATGACATACCTACGGTGCTGTACTCTATCATATTTGCAGTCGTTACGGGGCTCGGAATCGACCGGGTACACGTGCAGAACATAAAGCAGGAATGCATGATTTTCACCAAAAAGCCGGGTCTTTCGGATGCCATACTGCATGATCTCAACAGAGGCGTAACTGTCTGGGATGGTGTGGGAGCTTACACCGGGGAGGATACCCAGGTACTGGTAACAGTAATCAGCAAATATGAGGAGCCGCATCTGAGAGAAATCATTGCAAAACACGATGAGAATGCCTTCATGATAATAAGCGATAACATCAGAGTGGTAGGACTCTTTCAAAAGAGATTCACGGAGTGATAGAATACATACATGGTCATTTTTAAAGTTTTACTGATAATACTGATAGCACTGCCGGTCATCGCGCTTGCGTCATACTTCTATTCGCAGATGCTCAGCTACATAAAGGTCAAAAACGCGATCGAGGATGAAGCGATCAGACAGAGCGTTGCTGAGTCGAAAACCGTAAAGAAAAACAAAAAGAGCATCAGAAAGAGTAAAAAGAAGGAGAAGCAGAAATGAGGGGCTTGTTCATTACCCTTGAGGGCGGCGACGGCTCAGGCAAGTCAACACAGATAAGAAACATAGAAAGGTTCTTCACTGAGAAGGGCCTTGTTGTAATGCATACAAGGGAACCGGGAGGTCCGCGCATAAGCGAAAAGCTCAGAGAGATCCTTCTGGATACTGAAAACAAAGAGATGGAAGCCGTAACGGAAATGTTCATCTATGCGGCTTCGAGGGCTCAGCATGTGAGAGAAACAGTGGTTCCGGCACTGGAACGCGGAGAGGTTGTCATATGTGACAGATTCGTGGACTCCTCCATAGCATATCAGGCATATGGCCGGGGACTTGGCGAAATGGTAGCAGAGGTCAACAGGTATGCTACCGGCGGCCTCAGTCCTGATCTTACTATCTGGCTGGATATAGATCCGGAGACGGGAAAGGCCAGAGCCTCGGGCGACAAGGGACCGGACAGGCTTGATCTCGAGTCTTCAGATTTCCATGAAAGAGTCCGTGAAGGATATAAGACAATATCTGAAAATGAACCTGTAAGATTCAGGAGGATCGATGCTGCCGGTTCCATAGAAGAGATAAAGGATAAGATTTACGGCTGTCTGGAGGAGCTCTGCAGGGAAAGATGCATCTGAATGCCATCATCAAAAGCATCGCGGGGGGATCGAGTTCTGCCCACGCGTACATAGTCGAAGGCAAGTCAGGAAGCGGAAGGGACGAGTTCATAAAGAAGCTGTCCATGGGGCTTGAATGCCGGAGCGGCGATATATCGTCGAGACCGTGCGGCCGATGCGATGCATGCAGACAGGTTGCGGCAGGCTCATCGATGGACATAGTCCGGATGCAGATGAGCGGAAAGACCGGTTACAGGACAGAAGACGCCAACGCTTTCAGCAGCAGGCTTGACATGGGCGCATACGGAAGGTATCTGATCGGCATTATTGATGACGCCGACAGCCTTAGTGAGATCGTGCAGAACAAGCTGCTTAAGACCCTCGAGGAACCGCGCAGCGATGTAATACTGCTTCTCGGGACTGCCAATCCCGACCATCTTCTGAGCACGGTAAGGTCGAGATGCAGCATTATAAGGCTGCGGGAAGATCATGAGGAGGTTCCTGACGGATCCGAAGATGAAAAAGCAGATGCTTTTAAAGCTTCTGCGGCGCTGCTCGGAGGTGAAGGTGCATTCTGCGAATTCAGGGAAGCAATCGAAAAGTGTGTCAGAACCCGAAGTGACGCACTTATGCTTATAGATTATGCGGAAGAAGTATTCCGTGAAAGGATGATGTCGGGAGATTCGCCTGCTGCTATGGCCGAACGGCTTGAGCTTTGCGAAAAGGCGCGCGCTGACATCGAGAGGGATATGGACAGAAACAAAGCTCTCAAGAGACTCCGTCTGGAGCTCACGGGGCATTGACACGGGAGGAAATACAATAATGGTTGAAATAGTCGGAGTAGGATTCGCCAAGACCGGCAAAACGTATTATTTTGACCCGGTAGGGAAAACATTTGAGCTCGGAGACATGGTCATTGTCGAAACGGCAAGGGGCATGGAGCTTGGACATATTTTAATTGCAAACAGAGAGATAGATGAATCAGAACTGGTCGCAGAACTGAAACCTGTAGAACGCAAGGCTACGGATGCAGATCTTAAGAAATACCATGAGAACCTTGCAAAGAGAGAGGAAGCTCTCAGGGTTTGTGCTGAGAAGATCGCGAAGCACAAACTCGACATGAAGCTCATAGATGTTGAATTCATGATTGACGGTTCCAAGATAGTGTTCTACTTCTCTGCAGACGGCAGGGTGGATTTCAGAGAACTGGCGAAGGACCTTGCAGGGCACTTCAAAAACAGAATAGAGCTCAGACAGATCGGAGTCAGGGATGAAGCAAGGATGCTTGGCGGAATTGGAATCTGCGGAAGACCTCTTTGCTGCAGTAAGTGGCTTTCGGACTTCCATCCGGTTTCGATCAAGATGGCAAAGCAGCAGAATCTTTCACTCAATCCTTCGAAGATCTCGGGAACCTGCGGAAGACTCATGTGCTGTCTGAACTTTGAGGACAAGACATATAAAGAACTTCGCAAGGGCATGCCGAAAGACAATGAAAGAGTCGAGACTCCTGATGGCCTTGCAAAAGTAGTAAATGTTGATTACTTCAATGGAAAAATCAATACACGCGCCATCGAAAAGGATCCTGAGACAGGAGAGGAAGTCTTCTCACCGGAGATCCATTCCTTCGGAAAAGAGGAGATAAGACGTATCGGCAAGAACGCCGGAAAAGACCGCACGGACGATCTTCCTCTTGAAGTTATGTTCGATGCCGGAGTCGATGATGAAGAGATACGCGAACTCGAAGAGCTGATGAGAGAGTTCTGATGGAAAGAATTGACGATACCGGATTCGGAGGCATCAGAGTCATTCAGAACAAAGGCTCGGGCTATGGGGTAGACGCCGTGCTGCTCGCGGCGTTTGCGGCAGGCGAGACCGGGGCAAAGGGATTGCAGAAGGGCAAGACAGCACCGCTCAGGATAGCGGATCTCGGCACCGGATGCGGAGTGGCTGCATTCATACTTCATCACAAACTTGGCGGAGCAGTGATGACAGGATATGACATCAGCGTCAATGCAACAGACAGAGCGCAGAGAGCCTGCGTCATGAACGGACTGGAGAAAGACATAGCCTTTATCTGCACCGATATAAACGATATCGAAGCTTCGGAAGGCTTCGATGCGGTGATCACCAACCCGCCGTACTTCAGGAGAACACCTGATGAGCCGGGAGCGGCTGAACCGGATGAGAGGTATATCGCAAGGCATGAGACCACCGCAGATATCACAGCATTTGCCGCGGTGTCGGCAGGACTCCTTAAGGATGGCGGTCATCTGTATATTGTACACAGGCCGGACAGGCTGGCAGATATATTCAGCGGATTCAGAGATGCGGGAATAGAGCCAAAGGAGATGCAGCTGGTTGTTCCGAAAGCAGATAAGGCTGCGAATATTGTGCTCATACATGGAATAAAAGGGGCAGGAGCAGAGTTGCGGATGCTGCCGCAGATAACCGTACATACAGCTGACGGCGGCTATACTGACGAAATACTTAAATACTATGAGAGAGTATGAAAGCCCGATGTGGAGGCTCCGCGGCAGCCGGAAACTGAATCGGGCTTTATTGTATCCTTTTTTGCTTTGCAGAGGGCACTTTGCTTGAATAGAGAGGCGCTTCTATATATAATATTATCAATAAGTGCGGGCATTTTCGGATGGTCAGCAGAAGATAAAGATAAGGAGAATGCATATGATTTCGGTAAGTGTGAAAGGTGTGCTGATCGGAGTGCTTCTGATTGCACTGATAGTGCTTGTGGTATTCCTGATCGTACTGGTCTCAAACCTGACGGATACGGTCAAGAAGGCTAACGCAATAATCGACGGAAGCACAACCGCTGCAGCAGGCGCGAAGGCAAAGATCGACAATGCTTCCGATGCTGTCAAGGGCAGTGTTTCAAAAGTTACAGGCATTGCATCCGGCGTAGTATCCACAGGTACACAGATTGCCGGCAAAATGATCGATAAGGTTGTCAAGTAGGGAATAAGGAGAATCAAAATGACTATCAATCAGATACTTGCATTCTGCCTTGTAGCCGTTCTTATAGGATTCCTTGTTGTTCTGGCGATTCTGGCAAAACATGCAGTTGAACTGCTCAAAAAGACCAAGACTCTTACTGAAAAGAGCACTGAAGCTGTTGATGATGTCAAGGGCAGATTTGATAAGCTTAGCGATGATGCACTCAGTGCAGTTGGCGCAGTAGCTGCCGACACATCAGGAGCTGTCAGGTTTATCTCTGCCGCCGGAGTCGGACTCGCGGCGCTTGGCTTCGGAAAGGTATTGTTCAGGCTGTTAACAGGCTCCGGTATTTCTGCAATGTCGACCGCAAGAGAGCGCAAAAGAGCTAAAAAAGAAATCAAGCTGTCAAGGCAAACCATAAAGGAACTTAATAAGCAGTCAGAACTCGAGAAGAAGGCTCGCAGAAAAGCAGCAAAAAAAGCTCAGAAATATCAGAAACAGGATGCCAAGACAGCTGCAAAGGCAGCAAAGAAGGCAAAGGCATCTGCAAAGGCAGAGGCGGCCGCTTCCAGGAAAACTGCAAAAATCGAAGCAAAAGCTTCAAAAAAGAGGGCAAAGGCCGAGAAGAAAGAAGCAGCTTCAGCTAAAAAGGAAGCGCTAAAAGCAGCCGCCGCCGCAGCCGCACTAAGCGCAAAAATATCCAGGACAGAGCAGAAAGCTGCAGCAAAGGCGGCCAGAGTCGAGAAAGCTGTAGCGGCAAAGGCTGTAAAGACCGAAAAGGCGATTGCTCAAAAGGCTGCTAAGGTAGAGAGACAGGCTATTAAAACTGCAGCTAAGGCTGATAAGAATGCTGCTCTGCTGGCGGCAAAGCTCGACAAAAAAGCCATAAAGGCAAAAGCCAAAAAGGCTGAGAAAGCAGTCAAAAAGGCAGGCCATAAAGCAGAGAAGAAGGTAAAAAAGGCCACAAAGCCGATCAGAAAAGAACAGCAGAAACTGAAACTGGCAAAGAAAGGCGCAAAAGTTGCTGCCTTTGCCGTAAAAACCGAAGCAAAGATTGTTTCAAAGGCTGCAAAAGGAGCCGGAAGACTGGTAAAAAAGGCTCATGCAAAACATGCCGACAAAAGAGCCGCAAAGAAGGCGGCGAAAAAAGCTGCTTCTGAAGCAGAATAAAAAAA
>JBGUVT010000024.1:0-2824 GCA_045220485.1 Anaerovoracaceae bacterium
ATCTTCAACAACATGAGAGATTTAGGAAGCGATGTATATTACAAGGAAGGCGGAATCATCCAGTCAAGAGCACAGCTCGTACTCGACAAGGCTGACAAGCTCCTGGAAGAGATCGTTGAAGAAGGACTCTTCTCAACAATCGAACAGGGTAAGTTCGGCGGCGTTAAGAGACCGAGAGACGGCGGCAAGGGCCTGGCGGGCGTTTGCGTCAAGGATGATGACTACTTCAATCCGTTCATTCCACTTATGTTAGGAGGTGTAGAATAATGGCAGAATGCAATACAGCAGTAGCTCAGATTGATCTGACGAAAGTAAAGCCATATGGCGACACGCTTAACGATGGTATGACGGAAGTCGCGTTCACACTTCCTGTACCTTATGGTGATGAAGCCAATGAAGCAGCGAAGATCCTCGCTAAGAAGATGGGTCTTGACGAGCCGAATGTCGTTTATGCTAAGGCGATGACCAAGGAATACACATTCTTTGTAGTATACGGCAAGTGCCAGCATACAGTTGACTACACGACGATCAAGGTAGCAAAGGTCGACGTAGATGTTATGGACAGGCTTGAGTGCGCTGAGTACATCAAGGAAAATATCAAGAGACCTGTCGTAATCGTAGGCGCGTCAACAGGTACAGACGCACATACAGTAGGTATCGACGCAATCATGAATATGAAGGGCTTCCACGGCCACTTCGGTCTTGAGAGATATGAAGGCATCGAAGCTTACAACTATGGTTCACAGGTACCGAATGAAGACCTCATTGCACACGCTAAGGAACTTCATGCAGATGCGATTCTAGTATCACAGACAGTAACACAGAAGGACATCCACATCCAGAACCTGACGAACATGGTTGAACTTCTTGAAGCAGAAGGAATGAGAGATAAGGTCATCCTCGTATGCGGCGGACCGAGAATCTCCCACGAACTGGCTCAGGAACTCGGCTATGATGCAGGATTCGGCCAGCACAAGTATGCGGAGGATGTAGCGTCATTCGTTCTGACTGAGATCGTTAACCGCGGTATGGTATAATAAAACGTTAATAGTTATCACTCAAAAGCGAGAAAGGCAAAGAAATGTTCAACAAAATCGTAACAGCTGATGAAGCGGTAGCAGGCGTTCAGGACGGCATGACCATAATGGTCGGCGGATTCCTGGGAACAGGATCCCCTGAGGTTCTTATGGACGCGCTGGTTAGAAAAGGCGTCAAGCACCTGACTGTCATCGGTAATGACGGCGGTCTGGCAGAAGGCCAGCCAGCTGGAGAATTTGCAGGAAAGACTCCGAGAGGCATCGGTAAGCTTCTCGAAAATCACATGGTTGATCACGTCATCATGTCTCACGTAGGCGTTAATCCTCGTTTGAATGAGCAGTTCGCTGACGGCAGCCTGAAGTACACTCTGGTTCCGCAGGGAACGCTTGCTGAAAAGATCAGAGCAGCAGCTTATGGACTCGGCGGAGTTCTGACACCTGTAGGACTTGGTACTCCAATGGAGACAGATCTGGACGAGCTCGGAAGAAAGAAGGAAGTCATGGAAATCGACGGTAAGAAGTACCTCTTCGAAAGACCGCTCCACGCTGACTACTCCTTTATCAGAGCATCCATGGCAGATGAATTCGGCAACTACATGTGTTCCAAGGCAACAAGGAACTTCAACATCGTAATGGCCGGTGCATCTGATCACACCGTTATTGCAACAGAAAAACTGGTTCCGGTCGGCACAGAAAATCCTGACATCTGGCAGGTAGCCGGCGTACTGGTTGAATCAGTTGTGGAAGGAGAACCGGCATGGCAGATTTAAAAGCAAGAATCGCGAAGAGATGCGCAAAACACTTTGAAGACGGTGACTTCATCAACCTGGGAATCGGTCTGCCGACAATGGTAGCCGATTATCTCCCTGAAGATGTCATCATCACCTGCCACTCCGAGAACGGATTTGCAGGTATCGATATCCTGGCTGATCAGGACACACTCGATGTCAACATCATCAACTCAGGCGGACAGTATGTAACAGCTCTCCCAAGAGCAAAGTTCTTCGACACAGCTGAAAGTTTCGGACTCGTAAGAGGCGGACATGTTAAGGCTACCGTTCTCGGCGCTATGGAAGTTGCCGAAAACGGAGACCTGGCGAACTGGATCGTTCCTGGCAAGAAGGTTGCCGGAATGGGCGGAGCGATGGACCTGTGCGTAGGATGTCCTGAAGTAATCATCACAATGCTTCACACTCAGAAGGGCAACCACAAGATCAAGAAAGAGTGCACACTCCCACTGACTGCAGAGAAGTGTGTAACAGACATCATCACTGAGATGGCTGTTATGAAGGTTACAGATGAAGGTATCGTTGTTACAGAACTGCACCCTGACTACACAAAGGAAGAGGTTCAGGAAGCAACAGGCGTAGAACTCATTTGGTCACCTGATCTGAAGCCTTACGACGAAACGTGATCATCTAACATCGTGCCTTGCGGCGCGGATAAAGCAACATAATGAATCACTAAAAAGGAGCTGACGCAGCATGCGCCGGCTCCTTTTGTGTTGCATTTGGGTCGCGGAAACCCGGAAAGGGGTAAAAGTATCCATTGTTCAGTTAGAATGATATGCTTTTGCATACTTTTTCACTCTTCTGACGTTACGCGCTTTGCAAAGTATCCATTATTATCTTGTATTCTCACTTTATTGGATATTTCAATCAGAAAAAAACAACTATTCCTCTCAAAAATATCCATTTCCACAGTTGTGCCCATATAATGGTGTAAATTCATATTTGTAAAAGAAATGAGCCATGCTCATCCTGTATAATGTAATTACCACAAAACAT
>JBGUVT010000025.1:0-10688 GCA_045220485.1 Anaerovoracaceae bacterium
CTCCCAGTCCCTGTCTGATGTGAATTTTCTGATTCTGTCAATCGTTTCCTGCTTCATTTCATTCCTTTGCATCCGGTCTGATACAGATTGCAACCCCGCTTATACAGCGCCGGTTCTTTACAGACTTTAAAGATATGTAACTGTCTCGGAAAGAGGCTTTCTTGAGTCATGATTTGCAAGCGGGCCGGCTCCTTCAGCTGCGTATCCGAGGTCCATCAGCATCAGAACTTCTTCATTCTCAGGAAGTCCGAGAGCCTCTGCGGCTTTATCAGGATCGAAGAAATTGACCCAGCAGCTGTCCACGCCTTCATCCGCTGCAGCAAGTATCATATGTGTTGCAACTATTGTCGCATCCTCTACTCCGGAATCTCTCTTTTCGCCCGGATATGTGAAAACATTGTTTTTGTCAAAAGCTACTACAAGCACTGCAGGCGCATGATAGCGGCACGGCGTAATAGCGTCGATCTTCGCAAGCGCTTCCTCTGACTGCACTACATAGATGTGCTGTTCCTGGAGGTTTTTGGCGGTCGGAGCAAGTCTGCCCGCTTCCAGAATCGCCTCGATCTTCTCCTGTTCTACCTTATCTGCTTTGAAATTCTTGCATGAATAGCGCTTCTTTGCTACTTCTTTAAATTCCATTGTTTATCCTCCTCAATACTCACTGTAATTATTTCTATCCATCAGCATCCCTTCTCCGGCTGCCTCTATTTCTTGAGCGGCATGAGCTCGTACGGCTGTGCCTTCGCAAACTCGTCAAGTGTCAGCTCTACCAGGTATCCGCCTCCGCCGCCATTCAGGATAACAGTCTCCATGTCTCCCGCACACTCGTCAAAAATGGTCTTGTACTTATTGAGCATTCCAAGAGGTGAAGTCCCGCCATGCGTATAACCGGTCAGCTTCTTGAGGTCGATCGGCTTTATCATCTCAAGCGCATGCTCACCAAGCGCCTTTGCAGTCTGTCTCTGTGAGAGCTTTGCCAGAGCAGGAACCAGGAAAACATAAACATTTCCCGTGGTGTCGCCCTTCATGACCAGTGTCTTGAAAAGCCTTGCTGCCTTATCGGCTCCAATCGCCTTTGAATAGTCTTCGCCGCTGATCGCTCCCGGTGCTTCAAGAAACTCATACTTTGCGTTTACAGCATCGAGTGCATCAGTTGCAGGTGTTTTGATCTTGTCCATTTTTATTTATTCTCCTTTTCTGTTTCCGGTATTTCCGGATCTATTGTCCTGATGATGAGCCGCCTCCTGCGCCTGATGCCGCGGCCTCTCTGTCGCGCACCATGTGCTGCAGCGTGATGAGGATCGCTACTATCTCTTCCTCATGCTCCGGCTTATATATATCTACCGCGAATTTGTCGTGTATGGAGAAAGCCTTCTGGTTTACGACCGCCAGGAGTTCTCCTTTCGCGTCTTTTATAGTGAAATTGAGCTGAATGAAATTCCCGTCGAGGACCCATCCAAGCTCTTCAATGTTCGTAACGTCTTTGATTAGGTGAAACAGCTCGTTTGAGAGCGTGAAGCTTTTGCCATTGTCCATGTCCACGTAATGGATCTCGTGGAGCGATATCAGCTTGCGCTCGAAGTATGCTATGTGTCTTCCGTCCGCTGCGTAGATGTCAGTTTTATCGTGTATGGACGGGAACTGCGATTCGGCACGGTATACCACATTGCCCGCCTCATCCGTTACTTCTATGCGGTGATGGAGTGTGAATACCTCTGAAGAAGTATACAGACTCTTTACAGGTTTTCCGTACTCTGCTGCGTTCCTTACATCCGCAGCCTCTCCCGGGCCGCTATATCTCTGATTTGTAAGTCTGAAAAGAATACTTATAAATGCAAAAGCCACAATCAGTACTGCTATAGCTTCCATTTTCGCCTTATACCTCCACAAACCTTGCCGTGAGCACGCGGCTTGCGCCGTACTCATCGAACCACTCTGACTCGCCGGAAACTTTTACACCGGTCTCATCGTACCAGCCGTCAAAGGCATACCCTTCAGCCGGATACGCGTAATAAGACTGTTGCCATTCGCCGGTCTCCTTCCACTGTGCATTATACACCGGGTTGAACTTCAGTCCTACACACCCAGCGCCTTCTGCTGTCAGCTGAAGCGGAAGCTGCTCCTCTCTTTGCGGAGCAAACGCTCTGATGCTTCGCATCGGATTACCTGTCGCGTTCAGATGCCTGAGAAGCGGATTCGCTGTCGTATCCAGTTCAGTTATGCTGTTGTTGTGGCAATAGAAGTATTTGAGCTTCGGACATGCGCTGAGGTCGATCTCTGTAAACTCATTGTCGTTTATGTACAGCTCGACGAGCTCCTTATTATTACTGACATCCAGGCTGCTGAGCCTGTTCATGCCCGCGTCTATGCCCTGGCATGCGGCAAGGTCCGTCACATCAAGAGTGCTTATATCATTGTCCTGAATGCCCAGTATCCTCAGGGAACTGTCCCCGCTGACATCAATGGCATCTACGCTGTTGTGGTAGATGTCCACAAAGAGCAGATCTTTCTGACCTGAGAGATCGAGCGGACCGCAAAGACCGCAGTTTCTCAGATAGATCTCAAAGCTCTGCAGCGGATATATATCTTCGTTGAAGATATGAATTCCAAAGCCGATCAGCCTGCCGTCCTTAAGGACTACTCCTGCCGGATACTCTCCTGTCTGATCGCTGCTGTCGGAGTCCTCGTAGCTCTTCGACTTGTCCGTTGTCGGGACTCTGCGGATTATGTGCTGGTTTTCGCCGATCTTTTCGCGGTTGGTTTTGCCATCAGCATCAGCATAGCCAAGGAAGCTGTCGATGCCTCCCAGATCCAGCGGCTTGCAGTGATCCGAACTTCCCTGATTGATCGGCTTGTAGCTGTCTGAACTTCCCCGATCGATCGGCTTGTAGCAGTCTGCGCCGAAGAACACCTCGTGGAAGAACCTGCGGGTATTCTCGGCTCCGAGGGCTGCTGTGAACAGATCCGTGGATACTCCGCCCTCATCTATGAGCCTGTCAGCGTATTCCTTGTTCTTCTGCCATTTGATCTTGAGGTCATCCGGCCCGAGGAGCGGTGATGCCTGCTCCATATCGATAAACAGCTGCAGAAACGCCAGAAAACGCTGGATCGCCAGCTCATCCTGGCTCTCATCCGGCGCCTTCGCATGGCAAACCGGACGGATGTCGTCATACCATGCAGGCCTTGTCGGGATATCCGGCATGTCCTGCATCTCAGTTCCGAAAGACCTGAAGCTTTCTATTCCTGCCTCAAATATACTGTCATGAGCTACTGACAGATCGTATATCTCAAGCAGGAAGAACCTCTTCGCTCCCGAATACACGTAGTCCGTTGAAAAGAGCGGCAGGTTCTTGAAATACGGCATTATTACAAAAGAGCTGAGCTGGTTTTCCTCCGCCTCAGTGACCGTCATCGCCAGCAGATTGCCGACTCCTTTGATGTCAAAACGCCTGGCGTGATGCGGCCTTCCGCCTATCACAGGATTTGCAAGCACTTCGTCAACAGGCTGCTCCTCCACTTCGTAATACCTGCGCAGCAGCGCAAGCCCGGAATCCAGTCTTTCATTGATCAGTTTAACGTTCTTATCCTTTAAATCACTCATGTTTTACCACTCTATTCATATTTATTGAGCCGCCCCATAAGGTTTGGCCTGATTTCACTTGAAGCTCGGAACAGTATTTGTACTTCCCTAATACGCCTTTGCTCACCTTGAGAAGTACATACAACTGTTAGCTTCGAAAAATGTACTTCTTTTTTATTTTATTCTGCAAAGTAGAAGCACAAAGGCCGGCACAAGTATCGTCATAATACTTCTATTATGAGAAATACAGCAAATGAGAAGTACCAACGATTTGCTTTTGTACTTCTGCTGCTTGTACATCCGTTATAAAGAAGTACAAACGGCCTTTGTAAAACCATTTTTGTACTCCCCTCGTAAAAGAATATAGGCTGAGGAAGTACTGAAAGCCGAAAGGCTCATAAGGTGTACTTCTCTGGGCTTTTATACCAATCTATGGGAAGTAGCTGATCGATGAGCGTCTGGAAGTAGCTGATCGATCAGCGTCTGGAAGTATCTATTCTATGTGCATCCGGGCTACCATTGCAGCGTCTTACCCGTTGCAGAAAGCTTTTATGATCCTTGCTGTCAGTCCCCAGATGCCGTGGCCGTCGTATTCATAATAGTCCGTCTTACCGGTCTTGCGGTATTCGCCGTAAAGTGATAGATAGTCAAGGAGCTTTTCCGGGAGCTCCTCATCCGGTGCTGCGGCAAGGTCGTAGTGTACCGGCGGATGCTCCTCCAGCCATTTAACAGGCAGCAGAAACACTTCCGCCACCTCATCTTCCGAAAGCGCGAGACTCTCTATGTCTTTTATATGCAGCCTTGCAGAGACCGGATACACCTCTCTGCCATCGCCCATCGTGAGCGGTTCCAGCTCAGAGATCACTTCTATCTCTTCCGGCCTGATACCCAGCTCTTCGCATGTCTCTCTTACAGCAGCATCGATGACAGACTCTCCTGGCTCTGCTCTTCCTCCCGGAAAACAGACTTCTCCTGGCTGCTTCACAAGCTGTGAGCGCACTTCAAGGAGAAGCGCATCACCGGAGCCGGTCCCAACCCACGGAATCAATATCGCGTACTTTGCATTATTCCTTGCTTTCGTCAGCTTTATGAGAAGCCCTATCAAAGTCCTGAACGGAATTCTAATCATGATCCTTTTCCGGATCCTTATCCGGATCGATTTTGTAAGTGTTGACCCGTACAGCTTCGTATTTGCCGCCGCCTGTGTGGGCATATGTCACCTCTGTCACGGTGTCCCCGTCCACTTCAGTGACAGTTTCTTCCGGGAAGAGCCCGGTCGTATTGCCGCCGAGCACGAAGTCCCATCCAAATGTCCCCGGACCCTCGTCGTTGAAATCCCTGAAGCTCATTTTAATCCCTCTTATATTCTCTCTTTCAGTTCGGACATTATCATCCTGTGATAAGTTACATGTCCCATCTCGTCTGCAAGGCAGTATACGAAAGGATCCGGCTCGCCGTCCTCGAAGTATACGAGCATGTCGAACTCATCGTTATCTGCCGGCTCCGCATGCACCTTGTCCGAGTATTTGCGGAACACATCGACCACCTCTTCCATGGTCGTCCCGTGCTTCTCAAGAGTGCCGATAAGCTCCACGAGGAACGGCTCCTCAGGAACATTGTCGCGCACATAAACAGACGCTTTCGGATCCATGTGCAGGCAGAATCTCCCGCCCTTGTGGGTCACATTGCCCGGGCCTAATCTCTCTTCAGCGTAATCAAAGAAGCCTTTGAGGACCTCATCCATTTCATCAATGTCACAATCTGTGCCCATCATATGGTTGAGAGCGCTCAAAGGGTAATACAGCCATCTGCTGTTGTCGCTGAACCCCAGCTTGATGTGCTGCTCCTTGATCACATAGCATATATTCTTTTCAAGTTCTTCGTAGTCCGGTTTCATATGATTGAAGTATTTGGTGTGCTCCTGTAAATCTACTTTATGTATTTTCCTGCTTCCGGATGCTCTGACAGCAATTCATCAGCTGACTTGTAATTATCAAAGTCATACCGTTTAACTATCAGATAACGTGCAATATTCCGGCAAAAATTGCTGCCCATAAGGAAGATGAGAAGGAAGCAGGTGCCAATTGAATCCCAGAACTCCGGGTACTTAAAAATAATAACAACTCCGCCTATAAAGAAAGCAACCCATAGCAATACTTGCCATAGTGGAGTTTTCCATCTCCTTCTCCACCTTGTATCGGTATCCTTGAAAACAAACGACAACCCTAATTCCAGAATAAATATGACCAAAAGAAGCCATAACAGCGGAAATAGTGTTTTTGCTGTATCAAAATGGTGTATCGCAATTATTACTAAAAACGTAATTATTTCAATTATGCCTATAACGATCGATGCTCTAAGCTGTTTTTTATACATTCTGTCACTGTCTATCTTAATATATCTTCCAGTTCCTTCACGAAGTGCCTGATCTCGACTCCGCAGTCATGGTTCTTTGTCTGCAGCGACAGGTGTGCCTTAGGCTCCACCGCGCTGTATTTGTAGATCTTGCGGATTGCTCTGTCATAATCGTTCTTTGCCATGTGGGACACGACCAGATAGAGATCACCTTTAAATCTGTCGCTGAACTGCTTCAAAAACGCCTTTCCGATTATGCAAGGCATCTCGGACCATAAAGGCATTCCGACAATGACTCTGTCGTATTTTTCCCATTCAGGTTCTGCGCCCTCGATATACACTGCAGGCATAGACCTGAAACAGTCTGCACAGCTTGCAAGATAACCCTTCACACCGCTGCGGTCTTTACCGTCGGTGTACTCGAACAGGTCAGCGTCAAGCAGCTTGGCCATTCTTTCCATGATTGATCTGGTTTTACCGGTCCTGCTGTAATACAGACAAACAGTTTTCACAATAAATCCTCCTTATAACTCGCGCAGCACAAGTATGGTCGTCCCCAGGTTGTCGCCCGGCTGGACGCGCAGCACCTTGGGATGATACCTGTACTCATCGATTATCATGGTTTTAAGGCTGGTTCCGCGGTTGTAGCCGTGGACCAGTTTTATCTGATAAGTGCTTGAATCAGCGGCTTTCAGCGCTTTATCGATGACTTTTATTGCCTCGTCACGGAATAATCCGTGGAGGTCTATGGTTATGATTGGATTTCCCATTTATTTACTGATAATCGTTATTGGTTCAAAGTCAGTTTAGTTTTGTTTTTAGCTTTTTTGGCTCTTTTCAGCTATGGTCAGCCTTTTTCAGTCCTCATTCAGCCTGTAAAGGACAAATCCGCCTTTGTTATTATACCCTGTATCCCACATTATTCTCAGATCGAACCACTGAAAACCGCTGTATGTAACGGTTTTGACCATCATTGTGCCGTTCTTCTCATCGTATCCGTTGATAAGGAACCAGTGCCACACGTAGTCCTTCAGCGAACGGTCCTTGTGGTTAAGTATGAGGGTCGGGATCGGATATCCTTCGTCTATCTGCTTCTTTACTGTGGCTGCGGCTGTCTCATACGGCACGCTGCCGTCCAGAGTGTCCATGCTGATACAGGTCACGCCTCGATCTTTCAGATATTTCGAATATCCCTCTATATAAATGCTCAGCTTGTCTATCCCCGACAGTCTGGGCCACAGATACTTCTCCATCATGTGCGCAAAATCCACATATTCGCGTTTTGAGAGGTTTTCTGCATCGAATGGATAAATACCCTTAACGCCCTTGTGCAACGCAAAATAAAGGCTGCTGTCGCAGGCGGTCTCAGCTCCGCAGCCGCCTAAACGCATCATGAATGTCCGGAACCAGTCCTGATTGCCTCCATATGAATACCCTATCGTGAAATGCTCAAGTTCGTGGCGCATCTATAGTTTCACCTGAATCACAGTGTCTTTGACTGCAGCGGCTTTCTCGGCACTATCCTCTGGTACTTCACAGCCGGATATCCGATGACCATGCATGTCACGACTTTATGACCTCTTGGGAGCCCTATAAGCTTGCGAAGCTTTCTGCTGAGCCTGCTGCACATCACAAAGAATCCGCTGTAAAGGACTCCAAGGCCAAGGCTCTCTGCCATGATCTCCATGTATGAGCTTGCAAGTCCTGCATCCACGCTGCTCCTGCTGCTTACCAGGATGACCAGCGGTGCTCCCTTGAAGAAGAAATTGTCTGTAATATTGAAGCGCTCGGCAAACGCCTTGAAGCGGCGCGGAAGGCTTGTTCCCTTGCGGAAAAGGTCAACGCAGATCGCTTCTGCTTCGTCCTGCCTGCTGCCCAGAATGGTGTATGAGACATTCTGGCTGTTGCCTCCTGTTGGGCTGTATCTGCCGGCCTCGAGGATCTTATCTATCTTCTCCTGCTCAACGGTCTGATCTGTGAACTGCCTTACCGTTCTTCTGCTTTTCATAGCTGAAAGAAGCGTGTCTGACGGTATCTCTGTCATAGGCACAGCAGCTTCTTCAGGGCAGTCATAATTTGTCATCGTGATCGCACCTTGAGGGCAGATGGCATAACAATGGCCGCACTCAAGGCAGCCGCCTGTATTTGTATGAGCCTTACCGTTTTCTATGTAAAGATAGCTGCTCGGGCAGTCTTTAACGCACAGTTCGCAGCCTACGCACTTCTCTTCGTTAACAAGTATAGGATTCATGATATCCCCTTTCTCTCAGTCCTTTTTATATCCCTTTATCAGTCTGCTATTCCTGATCCGGCTGCTGGCCGTCATGTGCAAGCCACGCGCAGTCTGTCAGCTGAAAATCGCTGAAAACCGCCGTGTATGACGAGTCCTCAGGCGAGCACGCATATATGCCGAATCTCACTTTACCTGCGCCCTCATGCATGTGGCAGATCCTCATCTGCTTCCAGTGGCTGCCATCCTCAGAGCACTCGATCCGGTAGTCATCCTCTCTCCTGCTCAGACGGTACCACATCTCTTTTATATCCGCAGGTATCTCCGTAGTCGCCCAGTCGGACCAGCCGTGATTTGTGACTACGCTGCCGAGGTGCTGGAACTCCTCATTCTCGTATTCGATGGATCCCTTGATCCAGTTCTCGCTGTCGAGATACATCACAACGCCGCACTGATCGAAGCGGTGATGGCTCTCCCTGAAGGAAGTCTTCACGACAAAGCTGAAGAACTTCTCTTCCGTCTCCATCTGCAGAACAGGCGCGTTGTCATTGCGGAAATGATAATAAGTACGCTGCCAGAGGTCAGTATGCGTCGCAGTCGTTATGTATATCTTATCACCCGCGATCTCAAAGGATGCAGGTTCCCTTGTCCATTTGAATTGCTTCAGATCCATTCTATTTGCTCAGCTTCAGTGAGTCCAGCGCTCTTATGCAGGCGTTGAAAGCAATGTTCTTTGCGTTCTCTATCGCCAGCTCTTCTTCGGTCTTCTGCTCTGCCTGCGATTCGCCGGAAGGCTGTATTTTTGCCATGGTCTTCTTGATCTCGCCTGCCACAGTCTCATTATCCAGGCGTTCATCATCGACCAGCAGATACAGAGCACGCAGATTGTTTACGAGAGTCTGGATCTCCATCGTATAAATGATAGACCCGTCGATCTCAGGAAGCGCCTCAAGCTCAGCGATGCCCTGCTTTATCTCCTTTATGGCCTTTGCGTCCTGGATCATTCCCTGGACCTTCTCTTTAGCTCCGATCGCTACAGCTGCTGACTGCTCCTTTGCACTCTGCACGATCTTTCTGGCTTCGCTGCCTTCCCCGGCAACTTCCTTTGCTCTGTTTGCGACATCGCCAAATACTATCTTAGCTCCATCGCTTGCGTCTTCTGCCAGATCCTTTACTTTTTCCAGATACTCGTCAAACTTTCCCATTTTTATCCTCCTGAGTCAGTAATGTTTACGCATGTATTCTATCGTCCGGTACAGGACTCTTCCGTGCAGTATGTCATCCATATGCCCGGCAAAGTCGAGCCCGTAATGTGCCTGCATCTCCTGCAGTCTCTTCTCTATGATCTCCTGCTTCTTTGCCTCTGTGTCTGTGAGGTAGTCGTCAAGCGTCATCTGCCTGCCTTCATCGGGAGATAGGTTATATAAGCCTGCTCCTATGAGCCTGATCGGCCGTTTATCTACCTGCTCCAGCAGCCTCGAAGTTTCAGTATATATGGTCGCCGCGTCGTCTTCTGCTGTGATGAGCCTCGACCTTGTGATGCTCTGCATGTCTGCGTATGTGAGCTTGAGCGTAACACCCTTTCCGTGTACGCCATGCCGCCTTGCCCTGTCTTCGACTGAAAGTGCCAGCAGAACCAGAACATCATCGAGCATCCGGTAATTATCCGTATCCTCCTGGAATGTGACTTCGCGGCTGAGCGACTTGGCGTCCTCCGGCTTATATTCTACCACCTTGCGGTCGTCGATGCCGAACGCGAGCTCAGTTATGAGCTGTCCGTGCTTGCCGAAGCGCTCCAGGATCTCGTCTTTACGCTCCCTTATGTCCCTGACAGTATAGATGCCATACCTGTTCAGCTTCTCAGCTGTCTTTGCTCCAACCGTATATAGAGACTTCACATCGCGGTCTATCATGAGATTCACGAAGTCCTCGGGAGTCCTGATCTCAAAGTAGCCGTCAGGCTTCTTCTCTTCGCTAGCTGTCTTGGCCGCGGTCTTGGAATATGCAACGCCGACTGAGCATGTAAGGCCTAGTTCGCTTCTAGTGCGTGCCTTGATCTCCCGCGCCATCTCTCCGGCACGCTCAAAATCGCCGGCACTATAGGTCACATCCAGATACGCTTCATCGAGGGCTATCGGCTCCATTTTGACCGCATAGTCGTACCAGATCCTGCGGAGCTGTTCGGATACAGACCTGTATTTCTCAAAATTTGGATGCATGTAGAGGCCATGCGGACAGCGCCTGTATGCCTCCTTGATATTCATGGCGGAATGGACACCGTATTTCCTCGCTTCATAGCTGCAGGTGGCGACCACGCCTCTCTCAGTCGGCAGCGCACCAATAATGAGCGGCTTCCCTGCAAGTGACGGATCATCCCGCACCTCAACCGATGCGTAGAATGCGTCCATGTCCACGTGAATAATAATCTGCTTCATCTCAGCTATAATGATTCTCCGAACTGCCTCAGTTTCAGGAGTTCTTCTTCTGACATGCCCGGGTCGTATCCGTTATGCGTGAACACTC
>JBGUVT010000026.1:0-6442 GCA_045220485.1 Anaerovoracaceae bacterium
AAGAGACCAGGATTCAAAGCCTGACATAACTAACAGGCAATCTACTCATGGTTTCGGCGGTCCTCAAGGATGCAGACGGATGCAGCAAATGTGCAAACCCGGACACGAAAAAAGGCATCACCTGTTATCTGCAGACAATGCCTTTTTCACTCATTTAGTGCGGCTGTCAGTCATCAGTACAGCTTTGCGCCTGCAGGGATCCTGTCATCCACGAGCAGGAGGTTGAGCATCTCCTCGCCGTCATACTCGTTGACCGCGCTGATCAGCATTCCGTTTGAGTACTCTCCCATCATCTTTCTCGGCGGAAGGTTCACGATCGCTATCGCTGTCTTTCCAACGAGTTCGGAAGGATCGTAATACTTCTTGATGCCGCTGAGAATTACTCTGTCCTCGCCGGAACCGTCGTTCAGGACGAACTTCAGCAGCTTGTCTGACTTCTTCACTTCCTCGCAGGATTTGATCTTCACTGCTCTGAAGTCGCTCTTGCTGAAAGTATCGAAATCCACTGCTTCTTCGAAGAGCGGCTCTACCTTGACCTTGCTGAAATCAATCTCAACACGTTCCTTCTTGGTCGAAGTGTTCCTCAAGAGCATCCTCCGGGTTCTCAAACCCTTCTTCATGATACTCTGTCCAAAAGTCCTCATCGTAGCATTCAATATTTTCGTCCGTGATTTCATATTTGAAGGTTACTATACCATTCTCCGCATGTTCTTACTCTTAAATTATCTCCTTTGAAAGGATCAGCATTTCTTCCGCTTCGATCAGCTTCTGCTGAGCCTTGACGAGCTGGCGGTATGCTGACTCGACTTCTTTAGCGCTGTCACTGTCAGACAGCAGATCTACTCTAAGCTGGGCTTCAGCTACATCTTCTTCCGCGTTCTTGAGCATGCGGTTCAGTTTTTCTTCAGGCGGTACGATGTAGAAGTCCTTTTCTTCATATCCTCTGTAATTACCTTCACCGAACAGCATGATCGTATACTTTCCAGGCTCTTTGAATACAGGCTCAGGATCCGCGGCCTCATTATATAATTTCACTAAAGTATAGTCTTTTCCTTCCTTCAGGGTTTTCCCGCGGTACGTGACTACAGGCTTGACCTCTTCTCCGGTATAGCTTGCCGGCGTTACTCTTGCAAGTTCTATGTGGACAAGATTTTCATCCGGTTTGTCGAGCGTCTCGGTAATGTCTATCCCGCCGCCGTAAATGTCGCTGACCTCCGCATAAGTGTTCAGCAATACGCCGTCGCCGTCAGCATCAGCGATATCTTTTATCTCATCGATGTCCCTGTAAACGAGGGATATATTCCTGGCATTTTTCGCAGAGAGCTTGAACATGGAGTCACTGATCGGGATGTAATACCTGAGCAGGCCGAAAAAGCTGACGTACATCACCGGCATCACTTCGATCTCCCCTACAAGGTCTTTCACCTTGACCGGACGCCAGCCGGTGTTCTCGTTAAGGAAATGTACCTGAGTAAGCTCGTTGTCTTCGAAATACAGCAACACCAGCTGGTTGTTATGTCCTATTCCTATGGTCGCAGGTACATAGCCGGCTCCCTCTTTCTCATCATCCTCTTCATAAGACGCGACATGCAGCACACCGTCAGCGTCTTCGACCGCGTACCATTTGTCTTTCACTTCTTCAAGCGTCCAGGTGTTCTCTGTCCTGTTGTACCATTCGGCCAGAGCATGGTTATAATCCAACTCGCTGTCATAACCCATGCGGCTCGGCATATCTGTAAGGACCTCCTGGCCTTTGATCCTTCCTAATGAAAGCCTTCCGAAATATTCGACGACATTCTGCTCTTCTTCATCCAGATTCTCTTTGATGTATTTGTCAAAAGCAGGCATCTCCGCATTCAGCTCCCAGCTTACATCGCTGATCACCCGCTTCTTTGTATCACTTATCGTTACCTCATATCCTCTTCCGTCTTTGGTCAGGATGCGTTTCGCGCTGACGGAACCGTTGCCCAAGCCCTCTTCGGCCTGTTGTCTTACTACGTCGGAAAGCCAGGCTTCGGCTTCCTCAATTCCGCCTTCTCTCTCATTCAGCAAAGTCGAGATACGCATATTCCAGGCGGCGTACTGTGCCATTTCCGGATCATCCATCCATTCCTGCCAGTCTGCTTTTACCGCAGCGTAATCGATCTCACTCCTCTGCTTTTCTCCTGAGCGGAGCATATAACCCACTTCGGTTCCGGTCTCCGCGATCAGCGCGTAATCGATGAGCGTGTGCCTGTAGCTGTCAAGGAATTCGCGTCTGGCGTCGCCTTCAGGCAGCTTCTCGATGACCTTGCCCATCTCATTGTAGTATTCAATGTATGCCATAGGCGCGGACGGGTCCGGGAAGTACAGATACATCCCGCTCGTGCCGAGTGTGTCGTAATCCAGATCTCCGTCTGCCTTTCTGAACAGCTGCATATCCGTCGTAATGCCCTCGGTGCCGCGCGCGTAAATGAATCCGTTTCTATTATCCGGATCATCCGGGTCATCCTGCTCATAGAGCTGCAGCAGTCTGTTTATCTCCGTGCCCGCCTCTTTGTACAGGCTGTTATCGTCATCTTCTGTCACTTCCATGTATTCAAGGCTGAGCAGAGAGGCTATGTTGCCGAGGTCATAGTAGTCGGAATCGCCGTACTCTATGGAATTCGCCATTGACATGAACTCATCATAGAACAGGAATTCACCACTGGCGCCAGCTGTGGAAGCCTGCTCCTTGAGTGCCTTGTCCAGCTTTTTCAGGGCATCGACGAATCCGTTCTTCGGATCTGTTAGCTTGTTCATGTCTATGATAGCCAGTGTACCGTCCTGGCCCTGTCCTTCGCCCTTGTCATAGAAATCATAGAAGTCGTCCACGATCTTTTTGCCGAGCGCGAACGTATCCACTTCATGATTTTCCGCTGCGCCCAGCATGTCGAGCCATCCCGTGTAGTACTGTCCGTATCCCGGCTCCGTTTCCGGAGACGCGATGTAATAATTGGTGTAGTCCGCAAGCACCAAGTCGAGCTCAACGCTGCTCATAAGGCACGCATCAAAATCGACCAGGTCGAACTTGCCTCCGCCTTTTGTGACGTCGTTTTCCGACAGAGCATCCATGATCTGCGGGAACGTCATCAGCGAACGGCTGTCCCAGAACGAGCTGACCGATTGATGTTCATCCATGCCAAATCCGTATGTAGGGCCGCCGCCGTGATCCCAGAGGATGAGATCGTATTTCTCCGCAGGTGCGTACTGTACGCAGAAGTTGATGAATGACTTCAGAGTATCAGGATCCGACATCAGTTCTTCAGATGATTTTACCGCAGCCGATTCGCCGCCCGTACCAAGTCCGTCTCCGTCAATAAGCACCATCTTACCCGGATCCACAGCAGCATCAAGCCCCTTGGCTTCCCACACCTGGTTGTATACGTTGCTGACCTGACTGTACTTATCGAGTACCTCGTCGGTAGTTTCCATTATTTGCGGATCGTACCCTGCCACGGCATCGTCCGGCACATTATTGCCTTCCGGGAATACAAGATAGTCTTTATCAAGCTGCCACTGGTTCGATCCGCCTGTCATGACGATGAACCTTATCCCCTCATCCTTGCTGAAATTCGCTTTCAGTATCTGTTCAATATTGTATGTTGCCATCGCTGCGCTGGTTTCCAGATCAGCTCCGCAGTCGTAAAGCATTATCGTTCTTTTGGTTTTTGCCGTACTGCCGCCGGTATACTGATTCTGCAACCCTAATACTGCGCTTACTATGCACGCCACTACGACCAGAGCAATAAATATGCCCACATATTTCCGTTTCATTGTCTCATCCTTTCGCATTATGACTTTACTCAATAGCATCGTTCATCAAGCTATAGTATCAGCTCTGTTCCAGAGCTTGTTTCAGACCAAATGCCTCCGCTATCTGATCAAGTATAGCTTTTGTCAGGTTATAGGCATCAGCGCATTCGCTTGCACGCGGACCGCCTGTCCGTATCCTGCTTATCTTTTTTCTGAACATCTTCATTTTTATACCTGCCTGCCCCCAGAGCATAATCACATTTGGATGCAATCAAATCATCGTATTGGCGGTCCATATCATATAGGATCACTTTTGCGTTTTTCGCCATGATCATTATCATTTTTCAAATCAGTCTTGCGTTGTTCTTAAACTTAGGGTGGTATTTGATCCGCACCGGCTGTCTCTCTTCCATATTGGCTCGTGGATTTGACAGAACGCCTTCTATTTCCTCGCCGTCTTCGATTCGGTATCTGACATATACATTGATGTCAATATCCTCCTGAGTTCCATTATCTGTGATGCGGGATACGACGGCATCAGTCTCTATTCCATTCTCGTTTATTCCTTTCTTGATCCTGTGGCTCACCAGCATGATTCCGGCAATCACCACAAGGAAAATTATCCACATAATTATTCCCTTATCCATTCTGCTTTACCTCTCTATGCAATTTATCACTGTCTGCTGCGAATAAGACCCATCTTCAGATGATCGATTGACAGATATGGATATTTGAATTTCTCCAGCAGCCTCTGTGCCAGAAGTGTTTTACCTGTATGGGATGCACCGGTGATCAGAATTATCATAATCTTGTCTCCTGTTCCTTCCTGACTGCTTCCTGGCCACTGCAAGTCCGATATTTACAGAGCATGCCCGCCGGATACTTTTATTACCTGTCCGGTAAGCATCCTTGCCTGCTCACTGGCCAGGAACAGAACGGTTTCGGCAATATCCTCCGGCTGGATCAATTCCCCCATTGGTATCAACGGTATGACTGCTTTTTCCAGCTCATCATCTATCCACCCGGTCTGCGTCGGTCCGGGTGCAACACAGTTCACTGTGATCCCATACTGGGCTACCTCGAGAGCAATACTGCGGGTCAGGGCTTCTAAAGTCGCCTTGCTTGCTCCATAAGTGATCTGTCCCGCGAAAACCTGCGATGCGTCTGTGGAGAAATTGATGATCCGTCCATATTCACCGCGGTGTCTGATGAATTCTCTTATCATCAGAATGCTTCCCCGGACATTGACCGCAAATGTATCATCGATCACAGCCTGTGTGATTTTCTCGATCGTATCGATGCCCTCCATATCACCACCTGCAGCATTATTGACCAGGATGTCAAGTCTTCCGTACCTCTCCATTACCGCCCGATAGATTTCCTTTACAGCATCCTCATCTGAGATGTCGCTTTCCAGTATCAGATAATCGGCGTTCATGCCTCTGAGCCTGGCTTCGACATCATCTATGCTTCCTGCATTTGCTGCGAAATATCTGTCTGCTCCGTTTTTGTCTGTTTTGCTATTATCAAAAGGCCGGATTATTTTCTTATATACCAGAACCACCTTCGCGCCTTCACGGGCAAAAGCGAATGCTGTTGCTGCTCCGATCCCCTGCGGATTATTCGCTCCCGTGATCAAAGCCACTCTGTTCTCTAATCCAAAATTAACCATCTGTGTTTACCTCAGTTAATAATAATTTGTCTGATTCCCATCATTTTTATAATAGCATATTCGCGCATATTAAATGCCCTGGAGTTATTATTCCAAGGCATTCGCAACATATGTATTTTTCCCATGTATTAATGAGTATTTACAGCTACTGTTGCGGGCACCAATAGACGAAGATCTCATGGATCTCTTTATCATAGCCGTCATAGAATCCTGTCGGCATTCCTTTCACTATGATCGCACCCCTGTTATAACTTATCAGCATCTGTTTCTGGTCTTTATCAAATGAGATGCCCTCTATCTCACCCTGACGTGTTACATCATCAAGAGTCTTCTCCGGTAATACGGAAAACTCATCCAGGTCCGGATCGACTGCAATACCCGATACTTCCATCTGCCCACTGTCCGGCTCAAACATATATGTGCGTTTCAGCGCCAGAGTATCGGCATCATAAACAGCCATCTGGATATTGGTTCCGACTCCATCCGCTCATTAATCTGATATCTTCGATGGAATACAGTATGACTTCGGATGATACATATATTTTCCCTAGGCTCGACATTTCATCCCAGCTACTCTCAAGCTCGCGCTGCCTCCTAAGTGAATTGAACTTTTGAGTATTACCAGCCATTGCAGCCTCCTCTGTGCTCGGATAGTTTTCTTGAGTCTATTACACTAATGGGATGAGCTCAACTATACCGATGCCTCTAGAAAATGTGCAAATCCGGGCAAAGAAAAAGGCATTATCTGCTTGTTTTCGCAAATAATGCCGGGATTTTTGCTTAAGTGGGGTAGTAACCGCCGAAATGGGGTAGTAAATCGGCTTCCGTCTGTGTCTTTTCAGATCGTTTTCTGATGCTTCGGACAGCCCCTTCTGAGCCCCTCTCCCATCGCTTTATTAGTACAGCTTCGCTCCTGCCGGGATCCTGTCGTCTACGAGCAGGAGGTTGAGCATCTCCTCGCCGTCATACTCGTTGACCGCGCTGATCAGCATTCCG
>JBGUVT010000027.1:0-5273 GCA_045220485.1 Anaerovoracaceae bacterium
ACAGAGGAACCGATATGAGGCTGTCGCACAAAAAATAGTGTGGCAGCCTCTTTTATTTGGAAGGAGGAACGACATATGCGCTATTAAATATGTAGAAAAAACAACTTAATCAGGAGTCAAGTTAATACAAAAAACTGCAACGCGAGCATAGAGAATTTAGTACTCTAAGGCTCGCGTTTTTGCTAAAAAATCAATTGGGGTAAATTGGGGTAAAAATTGGGGTAAAATGAAAAACGCACTCGTCAGAATACTGTAATTCCAACGAGTTGACGCTTTAAGTGTGGTGGTGCGCCCGGCGGGGATCGAACCCGCGGCCTTCTCATTCGGAGTGAGACACTCTATCCACTGAGCTACGAGCGCATATGTACGCCGGGCTCTGGCCCGGCGTTGTTTATTATATTTGATTATGAAGGAATGGTCTAGAGGTAGTCTACCTCGTGTCCGACCGGCCTGCACATGAGGTCCTCCATCGCATCTGCCACGGTGATCTTGCCGTTGATAACGTCATAGATGGCGTTGAAGATAGGCATGTCAACACCGGTCTGCTCAGACAGCTCCTTTACTACTTCTGCTGTATACATACCCTCGGATACCATGCCTATCTCTTTGATGGCATCTTCAGGCTTATAGCCTTTTCCAAGAAGTCTGCCGCAGCGGAAATTTCTTGAGTGGATGCTGGTGCAGGTTACTATCATGTCGCCTATGCCGGCGAGCCCGAAAAATGTCGAAGGTCTTGCACCCATCACAACGCCGAGCGATGTTGCTTCAGCACAGCCTATCGTGAGCAGTGCAGCCAGAGTATTGTCTCCGTAGCCGGCTCCATTGACGATTCCCGAGCCTACAGCAAGAACGTTTTTAAGCGATGCTGCGAGTTCCATGCCCTTCATGTCATCGTTCAGATAAACCCTGAATTTATTTGTGCTGAAGAGCTCTGCCATAGCCATAGCTGAGGACTCTTTCCTTGAAGACATCGCTACTACTGTCGGAACGCCGATGCCTACTTCCTCAGCATGTGAAGGACCGCTTATGCAGACATATCTGTCGAGGTCGAAGTATTCACCTATGACTTCAGACATCCTTTTGTGTGTTTTCTGCTCAAGACCCTTTGAGATACAAGTGATGACTGCATCTTCACGGATGAAAGGAACGGCCGCTTTTATGGCGCTTCTGACATGCTGTGCCGGAAGAGCAAAGACGACGAAATCCGCATCCTTCAGAGCGTCTTCGTTGGTTTTGCAGAAGTGGTAGTCACCCTTGAGCTTTACGCCCGGAAGATAATCCTTGTTCTCCATGTCTGCTTCCATGCGGGCAAGGTGGTCCTGATCGATATCGTAAATGTTGATTCTGCAGCCTTTGCCTGCGAGCACTGTTGAGAGAGCCGTACCAAAGCTTCCCCCTCCGATAAATGCAACTGTCTTCATGTTCTTTATCCCTTCTTTATCAGTATCCGTAAGCCTTCTGAAAATCCCTTAACGGGTCCAACCAAGTAATTATACTGTTTTTGAGCTTAAATTGAAACCTTGAAGCCTTTCATGTGGTATACTGTTAACCGTGAATCAAGCCGGCAATAAAAAGCCGGGATAAAAGGAGACAGAGATGGCAACTAAAAAGAATCCTAGAATAATAAAATTTGTACTCACAGATGAAGATTATTCGGCGTTCGGACGCTACCGCATCCTGTATACACCGGGCGGACGTAAGCTGGTAAACAGACAGAGGCTGACGTATTTGATCAGCGGTATCTGTATCGCCGCCCTTTTCACCATATTTCATGCAGACCATCAGTTTACCATGATCGCGTACGCTGTTGCGGCTGTGATCGGTATCGGCGGTCCGATTTTCTCTGAAAGGATATTGCTGAGACAGCAGGACAAAGCCATTAAAAATTCAGCAGATAGTGTAGAGAGAGTCCACGCGGTAGAGAACGTGGTCACTATAGGGGATGATGCACTCACCACTGACGCCGGAGAAGATCATCAGTCGTTCGATTATAAAGACATAAAGGTTGTTGACCTTACGGAAGAAGCAATATATGTCTGGATGAGTGAAACAATGATAATGCCGATACCTCTGCATGCTTTTGCCGGAATGCCGGAGATGAAAGAAGCTTACAAGCTGATAAGGCAGAAGATCAGGGAAGCAGGCGGGACTCTTGCTGACGACAGCAAGTAAATGCATTTTGTGAAAAACAACAAAAATCAACTACATTTTTAGTTGACATTGCTATAAATAGTTGCTATATTAGCAACTGAGCTTATGAGCTTATTCTATGAAAGGAGCACATTCACATGACAAGAAACATGATGATGGAAATGGGAATGATGGGCATGTGCATGTGCAGAGCCGATGAATAGCATAGGATAAGGTCGTAACGAAATCCAGAAACTGTGTATATTTCTCATGTGTGAGATGCCGGGGCAGGTCGTTAAGGCCTGCCCCATATTATTTTAGGAAAGGAACAGAATGGCAGAACACATCATAAGATTGCAGGGCGTAACGAAGGAGTTCGATACCAAAGGGGGCAAGGTAGTTGCACTGAAGGATATCGATCTGGACATAGAGAGAGGGGATTCATACGGTATAATCGGACTCTCCGGCGCAGGCAAGTCGACACTGGTAAGAACGATCAATTTGCTCGAGGAACCTACGGAAGGCAAGGTTATCTTTGACGGCAATCTTCTTACCGGCCTTAAGAACAAAGATCTCAATCTTCACCGTCGTAAGATTTCCATGATATTCCAGCAGTTCAACCTGCTGATGCAGAGAGACGCAATCGGCAATATCTGCTTCCCTATGGAAATTGCCGGGGTGCCTAAGGCCGAAGCGGTCAAGAAAGCAAAAGAGCTCCTCAAGGTGGTAGACCTCGAAGACAGAGCTCACTCGTATCCTTCACAGCTTTCCGGAGGACAGAAACAGAGAGTAGCTATAGCGAGGGCTCTTGCGTCCGACCCGGAAGTCATCCTCTGTGATGAGGCGACATCGGCTCTTGATCCGAAAACGACCAGATCGATCCTCAAGCTGCTGAGGCAGATAAATGAAGAGCGTGGTATTACGCTTGTTGTCATAACTCATGAAATGGGAGTTATCAAACAGCTTTGCAACAAGGTGGCAGTCATAGAAGGCGGCAGAATCGTTGAGAGAGGCGATGTGCAGGATGTCTTTGCAAGACCTAAGACTAAAGCCGCGAGGAAGTTGTTCTTCCCTGACAGCGAGGACAGTGAGCTCCCTGAGACAAGGACCGCAGTCCGCAACAGGCTGAGACTTGTGTTTGATGAGAAGACGGCATACAAACCGATCATTTCAAACATGATACTTGCGACCGGAGAGCCGGTAAATCTCCTGTATGCAAATATGGACGCACTTCTTGATGAGCAGAGAGGCCAGATGGTCATAGCACTGTCAGACAACAAGGAAGCAGCTGAAAAGCAGAAGGCATACCTCATCAAGGAGGGTGTTGAGTTTACGGAAATAGAAGAGGATTCGGATTATTATGACTATCCTCTTCATGGATTCAGAGAGGAGGAAAGTGAATAATGGATTTCAGTACATTAGGAAGCCTCCTCGGCCAGGGAACACTCGATACACTTTACATGATTGTTGTCTGCACCGTTGTTTCTTATATCATAGGACTTCCGATAGGGGTATCTCTCATAGTAACTGCACCGGGCGGCATAAGACCGCTGGCGTTATATAACAAAGTAGTAGGCTTCATAGTCAACATCCTGAGATCTGTACCGTTTCTGATCCTGATGATTGCTCTGATGCCGTACATACGTAAGATCATCGGAACAGGAATAGGCAAGGAGGCAGCTACTGCAGCGCTGATAGTGGCTGCAGCACCGTTTGTGGCAAGGCTTGTAGAGCAGTCGCTCCTCGAAGTAGACCCGGGAGTTATCGAGGCAGCACAGGCGATGGGAGCAAACAATTTCCAGATTGTCAGGAAAGTCCTGCTTCTCGAAGCGAGTCCTTCACTTCTCAACGGGGCCGCGGTAGCAACGATCAACATCCTGGGATATACAGCCATGGCCGGTATAGTAGGAGCAGGCGGACTTGGAGAGATAGCAATCAGATACGGTCTTTACAGATTCCAGCCGTCGATAATGTGGATAACGATAGTTATTCTGGTCATAATGGTACAGATCCTTCAGGAGATAGGAATCAAGGTAGTTGCTAAATACGACAACCGTATCAACTGATAAACGTTAATGACCCGCAAGGGATATTATAAACCGATAAAGCAACAGGTGTTTTGAAAATATCAGAAGAAAGGGGTATTACTTATGAAGAACATCAAAAGATTCAGCATTATTGCAGCAGTACTCGTGCTTACACTCGGTATTCTTACTGCATGCGGAGGCGGTGGTGACAGCAGTTCCGCAGACAAGACAATCAAGGTAGCAGCTTCGCCTACACCTCATGCAGAGATCCTCAATTCGATCTCTGAGGCGCTCGCAGCAGATGGCTGGACACTCGAGGTCGTTGAATTTGATGACTATGTACAGCCAAACGTAGCAACTACAGACGGAGATGTTGATGCCAACTATTTCCAGCACGTACCTTACCTCGATCAGTACAACGCAGAGAACGGCACAGATCTGGTAGCTGTCGGAAACGTACACTATGAGGCAATGGGAGCTTACAAGGGCCAGAAGGACAGCTTCGATGCTCTCGCTGAGGGCGACAAGATCGGCGTTCCTAACGATGTAACCAATGAGGCCAGAGCCCTCCAGCTGCTTGCGGCAAATGGTGTTATCACACTCAAGGATGGAGTGGGACTGGAAGCAACCAAGACAGATATCGTTGACAATCCTAAGAACGTAGAAATAGTTGAGCTTGAAGCGGCAACTATTCCAAGCGCTCTTCCGGATGTAGCCCTGGGCGTCATCAACGCTAACTATGCACTCGGTGCAGGCCTTACAACTGACGACGCAGTAGCTTATGAGTCTGCTGACTCCGAGGCCGCTGAGACTTATGTGAACGTTATCGTAGTAAATGCAGGCAATGAGAACAGCGAGAAGACACAGGCTCTCGTAAAGGCTATCCAGACAGATGCCGTCAAGGACTTCATACTCGAGAAGTACAACGGAGCTGTTCAGCCTAAGTTCTAAACAATAAATGAGCAAAATTGTAAAAACAGCAGTAATAGCGGGAACTCCCGTAGATACTCAGATGGGTGTCGAATACATTGAACGCAAGATGCATGAAGCCGGCTGTGAGCCCGGCTTCATGCCTTTGTATTGCCCGGCGGCACTTGACTGTGACGATCAGGTCAA
>JBGUVT010000028.1:0-2006 GCA_045220485.1 Anaerovoracaceae bacterium
GGTTCTTCCGTCTGTATATGTACACGGCTATCGCACCTATCCCGCTCTCGACTTTTGCAGGCCAACCGACACAGAACATCGGCGTGAGTTTTCTTAAAAGCTATGCGGGAGTGTGTCTTGAAGGCGCGATCATAGTGCTTGCGTGCATAATATTCAGCAAATTTGCAGCCAGTCCGCCGGTCGTGGACAAGGATGTAGCTGCCGCAACAATGGTATGGAAATATGTCGGCGAGCTTGCGTTCAATATGCTTGTGCTCGTGGGCATGGTCAAGATGAGCGATCACCTGGTCAAAGAGATGTTAGCACTTTAGAAAGGAGGAATCCATGGAAGTTATTACTAATGAAAGAGACGGTATCCCATCGGATAACGCGGAGCAAATGCGAAATGAGAGGATCATGCTTTATACGAAGATGATCAGTGAGTCTGTAGGAGGGAGAAAACAGAATGATGAACATTAATGAATTCATTGAAAGGATGAAAGCGGAAGTAAGGGAATACCTTGCGGATGATGTGTATCAGGAAATCATCATCGATAACGTTGAGGTGGTCAAGATGAATGACCAGAAGCTGCACGGACTGACTTTCAAAGTGCCGGGTGTCGATGCTGCACCGACGCTTTATGTCAATGAGATGTTTGAAGCGTATAAGGACGGTGCGGACATAGGATATCTTGCGAGTGAAATGGCGAATATGTATTCGGCATCGAGAAATGCCGTATCTCCGCCGGAAGTCGAACTCAGTTATGACAATGTGAAAGATAAGCTGACAGTGAGACTGCTGGAGAAGAGCCGTAACAGGGAGTTCCTTGCCAACATGCCTTATGTAAGTGTTGGTCATGGCCTTGCGGTCATAGCAGATATCAACATGGGTGAAGACAGGGGCGGAGAATGGAGGATCGCAGTCAACAACAATGTTCTTGACTCGCTGGATGTAGATATTGAGACTCTTTTCTCGGATGCGATGGAGAGCTCAGCCGTCCTCGATCCTCCGACTTTGGTGGATATGACCAGTGCTCTGTTCGCTCCTGAAAAAAACAATCTGCTGGACAGGGATGAGCCAATTGCACCGGAAGATGTCGGAGGCATGTATGTGCTCACAAATACCAGCGGATCCCTCGGAGCTGCTGCTCTTTTCTATCCTGATGTAAAGGACAAGGCAGCTGAACTGCTCGGCTCAGACTACTATATTCTCCCAAGCAGTGTGCATGAAGTCATCCTGGTACCTGATTCTGCAGGCATTAATGCTACAGAACTCTGTGACATGGTGAAACAGGCTAACAGGACTGTCGTGGAGGAGCATGACATCCTTTCGGATAATGTCTATCACTACAGCAGGGATGACAGGAGGCTGGACAAGGTCACGGCTGATCCGCAGCGTGCTGACAGAGTAGCTGAAGGGAGGTAGACCTTATGGAGGTTCGCATCAACAGAGAAATAAGAGACTACACAGAGTCAATGTTCTTCGGACTGTCACTGAGGCAGTTCTTTTTTTCTGTCCTTGCATGCGGCGTGGCAGTTGGTATCTACCTTGGTCTCAGTCCCATCCTGGGGACTGAGACCACCAGCTGGCTTTGTATAGTGGCAGCGTTTCCGTTTGCCGTGCTGGGATTCCTTAAATACAACGGCATGACAGCGGAGAAATTCATCGCTGCCTGGATCAAGTCGACTTTTATGATCCCGAAGGTGCTGCTTTTCGGCAATACCAACTATTACTATGCAATGCTTGCGGATGAATTGCCGGAAAACGTCGGTAAGCGTAAGTATCACCGGCGAGGTTCAAGGCACAAGAGGAACACAGCCCGAAAACAGAAAGTGACGAAGGCCAGAAAGAAAAAGCGAAAGAAAGGAGCTGATGGTATTTGATAAAAACACTTACAAATGTCCTGAAGCAGGACAAGGAGAAGTTTGCTGTGCCAAGAAAGGTGCAGGACATCATTCCCGTCAGATCCATCTGGACTGACGGCGTTTTTATGACAGGGAAGAACAAGTTCAGCAAGATGTGGCGG
>JBGUVT010000029.1:0-2020 GCA_045220485.1 Anaerovoracaceae bacterium
ACGTAGTCGAGGTAAATCTGAGCAGGGTCTGCGCTCATGGCTGTATCGCCGAAGAGTACCATTCCTTCGCACTGATTTACGATGTCACCGATCTGTACCATCAGTGGCTCCAGTGAGCTTGTGTCATAATCAGGTGTCCAAGCCGGGAGTCCTACAGCATTGAGGTAGTTGTAGTGGCAGATCTCTTTTCCGAGTGCAACAGCAACCTCAGCTGCAAGGTCAGCATTAGGGCTGTCAGCGCATACTGCGAGGTGGTCGGACGGACCGCCGATTGCGCAAGCTGGAGTGGAACGATCAGCATTGATTACAGGGAACATAGCAACATCGGATTCGAAATCAGCAGCAGCTACCTCACCTGTGTTCCATGAACCGTTCTGATAGAAAGCAGTCTTTCCAGCAAGGAAGTTAGCCTTTACTTCGTCATTTCCGAGTGCGATGCCGGATGGATCGAAGTATCCCTTGTCGATCATTTCCTGCATAATATCAACGGACTTCGCGATGTCAGGATCATTCCATGTAGCCTCACCTGCAAAGATCTTTCCGAGATCCTCGTATCCGATCGACTTGAGGATGATCGGCTCAAGGTACTCAGTTACGCACCATGTCTCACTTCCGGCGCATCCGAATGGGATGATGCCTGCAGCAACGAGGTCGTCGCAGCACTTAATGAGCTCATCATAAGTTTCAGGAACTTTGTCCCAGCCGGCCTGCTTCAGCAGATCCATGTTGGCATACATAGCTACGATATTGAATGTTGTAGGAACACCGTAGTGCTTGCCGTCATAAGTGGAGTTGTTGAGCATGACCGAAGGGATCTGCTCTTCTGTGTAGTTGTTCTTGTAAACATCATCAAGGCATACTACCTTGCCGGCGTCTACAAAGTCACCGAGGAACGCGCCGCCCCATGTGAAGAAAATGTCCGGAAGATCTTCCGAAGATCCGCCTGTCATAGCAGCTTTGATCTTTGTCTTGTAGGACTCGTTCTCAAAAGCTTCCATCTCGATCTTTACTTCCGGATGTGCAGCCTGATAGTCCTCAATTGCCTGCAGATAAGCCGGACGGTTAGCATCACTCTCTGTTGCGATGCACCACAGCTTCAGTGTAGTTACTTCGCCGTCTCCGCCATCGCTGGCACCCTGATCTCCGCCGCCTCCGCATGCAGCCATAAATGGCACCATGCACAGAACAAGTATAAGAGCAAGAATCTTTTTCATTTTGTAACCTCCTTACTTAAATAGAATATAAACTCTTACTTCTCTTTATATATAAGATTCAGGATGAGCTTTCGTCTTCCCTATCCAGGCGGGCGGCGAATCTCTCTCCTAAAATGAATCTCCTTGTTTGTGTATCCGGTCTTCAGCCGGTTATCATTGTACAAACTGCTTTGCAGCCCGTGAGTTCTTCGGTTCTTTTATCCGTTGCGCCGAATCCGGCAAACAGCTTCCACTGTCCGCTTCCCGGAATACGCGTTCCCTGACCGTCAACAACGGTAAATGCGTCAGGATCGACCGGGATGGAGAACTCTCCTTCTTCCTTAGCCTTCAGGCGGATCCTTTTGAATCCGCAGAGGACCGGGTTCGGAGGTGCATAAGGTGATTCTTCGTCATGCATATAAAGCTCTATGACCTCATCTGTCTCGTCTTCACCTTCATTTTTTACTCTCACATTAGCGATGCCGTCATCGATTTTCAGATCCCGGATGCTGTATTTCCCATAGGTGAGCCCGTAGCCGAATGGATAAAGCGGAACTCCCTGATAATATCTGTATGTGCGGCCGGTCATCGTATAATCCGTGAAGGCCGGCATTTCTTCCAGTGCTTCGTTACGGTAGAATGTCACCGGCAGCTTTCCGGACGGCGACTCCTTTCCGAAAAGGAGATCAGCTACTGCCTTGCCGCCGAGAGCGCCCGGGTACCATGAAAGGAGAATAGCATCCGCCTTATCGTCCGCCTCTGTCAGGTCGATTGAGCTCCCTGCCATGAGGATGACCGCTGTAGGCTTGCCGACTTCGAGCACTTTC
>JBGUVT010000030.1:0-15664 GCA_045220485.1 Anaerovoracaceae bacterium
ATGTGTTCTTCCTCAGGAAAGATAACATAAAGCTCAGCGAGGAGCAGAAGGATCTCCATGCAAGAGTTCTGGCACAATACGGCAGCTTCTTTCTCACTTCCGACAACATGGGTGATTATGATGAGGAGCAGCGCGGGCACTACAGGCAGCTCAGAGAGCTCTGGCATAACAAAGACTGGACAGACAGGCACTTCCTGGACTGGATAGCTAAATACAAATAAAACTGACGAAATCAAAAAAGGTAAGAAAAATGAGCAAAAACAAAGAAGCCGCTGCAGCACAGACCGGCATAACCGAAAAACAGGCGAAACGCAATCTGTGGTTCTTCCCTCTCGGCACTTTCGGGAGAGACATGATCTACAACCTGTTCACCAACTTCATCCTGGTCTATGTGCTCTTCACGCACAATCTGACTCCTGCCCAGCTGATGGCAATCACGGGCATCATGATCGGTGCGAGAGTATTTGACGCGTTGAACGACCCTCTCATGGGCAACATCATTGAGCGCACAAGGACGCGCTGGGGCAAGTACAAACCATGGCTTGTGATTGGCATACTCAGCACATCGATCGTTGTGTATCTCGCGTTCAACGTAAGACTCGAGGGATGGGCGTTCATATGGTTCTTCGGCATCATTTACTTCGCATACAGTATTGCATATACGATGCACGACATCTCCTTCTGGGGCATGATCCCTTCGCTCAGCAAGGAAGGCAGCACACGTGATAAGCTGACTGCCATGACCAACCTCGCCGCAGGTGTCGGCGGAGGACTGGCCGGACTCTTCATACCAATGCTGACAACCGGATCGGGAGCAATCGGAGGCAACGCTCAGACGGCTTACGGAGTAGTTGCTCTCATCTTCTGTATTCTCGCTCCTCTCTTCCTCTGCTTCACCATCTTCGGCGTCAGAGAAGACAGGTCGTATATGAATACCACTCCGCCTCCGGTCAGCTTCAAAAAAATCATATCCACTATTACCGGTAATGACCAGTTGTCATGGATGTGCCTCATATTCCTTCTGCATCAGATAGGTGCGGATCTGATCGTTGGAGGCATCGGATCGACATACATCTATTTCACATACGGTTACAAAGGCGGTCTCTACTCGCTGTTCTCAACGATTGGCCTTTCCGCTTCGGGAATACTTCTCATCGCCTACCCTTGGCTATCATCCAGATGGAGCAGAAAGGGCCTGATGAAGGGCTTCGGGCTGATAATGACCGTTGGATTTGCCATGATGCTCGCCGCCGGACTGTTCATGCCTGCAAACATGCCATCATTCTGGATCACCACTGTCGGATACATGCTGGCTCAGCTCGGCATGAACTGCTACTACGTTATCATGATGCTCTCGATCATCAATACTGTTGAATACAATGAATATAAGAACGGCACCAGAGATGAGGCTATCATCGCATCGATCCGGCCATTCTTCACCAAGTTCGGAAGCGCCCTCTGCGTGCTTCTCACAACAGTTTCATACCTGATCTTCGGAGTCACAAAATATACCAACCAGATCAGTTCACTTGAGCAGGCAGCGAACATGGGCTCGATCACTGAAGCCGAAAAGCTTGCTCAGATCGATACAGTTATCAATTCGGTAAGCAGCGGCCAAAGCCACGGCATACTGCTCGTAATGGTCCTGATACCGCTCCTGATGATGCTCGGAGCTTACCTGCTCTATAAGAAGCACTACATCCTTGACGAGGATGAGTACGACCGCATCGTAAAAGAGCTTGGACATAAAAAAGCCGAATAATACTATACACAAAAAAACAAAATGACCGGAGCCTGAGCTCCGGTCATTTTTGATATGCCCACTTATCTAATATGCCTACATATTTTCCGGGGATTCCCTGAAAATGCGTCCTGCATTTTTCTGAAGTGCTGTGCAGAGCAGTTCGCCTAACACATAGCATCCGGCGATCTCGCCCAGCAGTATCTGGAACATCAGTACCGGGATGGCTACGTCCACTACACCATATCCGTACTTAAGTACGAATGGCACGATAAGCGCATTGGCTATAACTGCCGGAAGAGGAACGAGCCAGCGGTTTTTGCGGAGCATGTATCCGAGGACAGCTCCGATCAGTGTTGCGAGGCTTCCGAAAATAACATCGAGCATGATGCCTCCTCCGATGAGGTTGGCAATCAGGCAGCCTATGAAAAGTCCCGGAACCGCTGCCGGTGTGAACATCGGCAATATGCACAGGGCTTCAGCTATTCTCACCTGCACCGGGCCGAAGGATATCGGCGCAAAAACCATTGTGAGAACCACGTAAAGAGCGGCAATAACAGCGCCCTGAGTGATTCTCAGAACTTTTGGATCTCTGTTTTTCATTAAGTTGTTTTCTCCTTTGGTTTTATTATTTTAGAAGCAGGATATCGGACCCGAACTGCTTCGGACGCCGGATTTCTGCGGGCGTCCACGCAGGATTGTACAGTAAGCGAAGACCTATGTCCAGTAAAAATTTAATTCACTACATTGACCGGGCTGCCCTTTGCCCATTCACGTATATTGTCTGCCGTGATATCCATTATTCTCTGTCTGGCGTCTTTTGTTGCCCATGAGATATGTGGGGTTATTATGCAGTTTCTGGCGCTTAGAAGCGGATTGTCGGCCTTTATAGGTTCAGTCGATACAACATCCACAGCCGCCGCATATACTTTGCCGCTTTCGAGAGCTTCTGCAAGATCATTCTCGTTTACGAGTGGTCCACGGCTGTTGTTGATAAGAATCACACCGTCTTTCATCTTACTAATATTCTCTTTATTGATGATCCCTTCTGTTTCAGGGAATAGCGGGCAGTGAAGGAATATGACATCCGAACGTCCCAGGAGCTCGTCGAGCTCAACGTATTCCGCAACAGCAGCCCCGGCATCGGATTTAAAAGCATCATAAGCGATAACTTCCATATTCAGTGCACCCAGTATCTTTGCCGTAGCCTGCCCTATCCTTCCGAGCCCTATGATGCCCGCAGTCTTATCTGCAAGCTCTATAAGAGGATAATCCCAGAAACACCAGTCAACGTTGCTCTGCCATCTGCCCTCTTTAACCGCCTGATCGTGGTGTCCTATATGCGAACATATCTCCATAAGAAGGCTGACAGCGAACTGGCTGACGTTCTGAGTACCGTAAGTCGGCACGTTGACCACATCAATGCCTTTGCTCCTCGCATATTTCACATCGACGATGTTATAGCCTGTGGCGAGCACGAATACAGCTTTGAGATTCGGGCACTTATCCATTGTGGCAGCGCTTACAGGTGTTTTATTTACAACGGCTATATCCGCATCACCTATCCTCTCCGCTATAAGATCCGACTCGCTGTAGGACGTTCTGTCGTACACCGTCAGCTCTCCGAATGCCTCCAGCGGCTCCCAGCTGAGGTCTCCGGGATTCTCTGTATATCCGTCCAGCACAACGATTTTATGTTTACCCATTGTATTTCCTCCGTCAGAAACAAACAGCCGCCACATTGAGCGGCGACTGTCATTTCGATTCATATGAATATACTATTCTTCAGCAGCCGGCTCTTCTGCTGCTTCTTCTACTTCCGGCGTTTCGAGGTCTACTCCAAGGTCCTTAAGGATCTCTCTTGCCTTTGTGCATGCAGGGCAGTCGCAGAACTTCTTGCCTTCTGCCTTCATAGCTTCAGCGTGAGCTTTGATCTGTGCAGCTGCCTCTTCGCCCATAGCTTCTTTCATCTCAGGCTTGCTGAATGTATCGATAACTTCGTCAAGTGATGAGATACCGGCTTTGAGCTGCTTGATGAATTCGTTCTCTGTGACCTTGTCAACTACAGGAGCTGCCTTGCCCTTGAGCTCGTCGATCTTAGGTGCTGCCTTCTCTTTGAGTTCTTCGATCTTAGGTGCTGCTTTTTCTTTGAGTCCGTCTACTACAGGAGCTGCTTTTTCAGCAAACTTTTCTGCACCTTCAGCAACCTTATCGCCGGCCTTGGTAAGCTTTTCACTGACTTCGATAGTTTTATCAGAATACTTTTCAGCGATCTCGCCAAGCTTGTCCAGTGTTTCGCTGCTCTTCTCCTTGAACTCATCGAACTTGTCACCGTACTTTTCGTCTGCCTCTGCAAGCCACTTTTCAGCAGCTTCCTTGAGCGGTCCATATACATGTCCGCCGAGCAGTTCTTTTACTTTGTCGACTGTTTTCTTATCTGCCATCTTATTACCTCCTGTAAAAAGTAGTTATCAAACCGCTTGAGTCAAAATGTCAAACGTTACTTATCAAAGGTTCTTTACGAGTGTAAGAATGTTGCTTCCGTCCTTGTACTGGTATTCGACAGCATCCATAGTCTGCTTTACCATGAAGATTCCCAGTCCGCCGATCTGCCTGTCTTCAGCTGAGAGAGTCACATCAGGGTCATCCTTCAGGAGCGGATCATATGGCTTGCCGTGATCGATGAATGTGATCTTTACCTGCACCGGATCGTCAGATACTTCAACGCGTACCACTGCTCTGCCCTTATCCGGGTGATATGCGTATTTGCATATATTAACAAAGATCTCCTCAACTGCTATATCGATCTGCATCTGGGCTTTCATGGAGCAGCCTACGGCCTCAAGATTCTCGTCAACAAAGGCCATAACCTCATCCAGGTTTTCCTCAACAGCCTCTATGTCGAGATCCTTGTTTCCATTTTCTGCCTTCAGATCATTTTCAAACAGGAGCGTATCGGTCCTGTCGAGAAGCTCGATGAGTTCCTTTGTCCAATGATCGATCTCTGCCTTGCGGGCTTCATCCTCGAGCCCGCCGCGCCTTATGGATCTTCTGATCAGTCTCGTGTAACCGATGATGCGGGCTTTATCCTCTACGCTCCGGATAACATTTTCATCATCCGTGCCGAGGTATTTCGCAAGTGTCTTGTACCAGAACTTTTCTGCTGTTTCATAGCTGAATCCCTGGAAAGACTCGATTTCATCGTGGTTAATTTCAAAAAATCCCCTGTACGCGTTGAACATTGAACCGAGCTCGAAGATAGGATGTCCGACAGCCAGTGTGTCCATGTCGATAAGGAGCACTTCGTCGTCCTGGAGCTCAAGGTTCTTTGTATGATAGTCACCGTGGATCATGTGGTTATCATGCGGTACTGCCTCAACAAGTGAAAGCAGCTTTTTACCCGATTCCTCAGGCAGGTAGTCCTGCATGAATTCCGCCCAGGAAAGAACTGTTTCCTTCATGTCAGGGAGCTTGCCTTCAGGTACCTCAGTGCCGTGTATGCGCTTCAGCATATCTACATACTCATCAACGCACCAGTCGAGTTTTTCCGGCTCGTTTGCGAGTATCCTGGAGAACGATTTTGCGTTAAGCAGCTCAAATACCGATCCATAGCTGTCGCCTACTTTTACCACATCATAAGAGATGGCAGTCGGTATGCCGAGGATCAGTGCCAGTCTTGCGACTTCGCGTTCGTGCTGGATCTCTCCGAGCGCATCGGGATTGTTGTAAATCTTAACAACATTATCCTTGTCGATACGGTATATGCTGCCGTTGGCTCCGCGTCCGATCTCTTCGCATCCTTCAACGGATACCTTGCGGTATGCCTTTTCGACTTTCATCATCTCGGTGAATCCGGTCATCTCAAAGACCTCATAAACATCAGATTTCACATTGATGATTCTGAGATCCGGATGCTTTTTTCTGAGGCGGAGTATGACCCTCAGTCCCGCGCTTGAAATATAATCCAGCCCCTCTGCATCAAGAACTATGGCAGAAGGATTCTTATCTTTCATCGCATCGGTGATCTCGCTCTCTATGGCAGCGGCATTGCCGGAATCTATCCGCCCTTCCAGTCCGATCGTTAATTTTTCATTGTCCCAAGAAGTATTCATCTTGTGTGCAGGTCCTCTACTCTATAGTCAGAATATCTGAAAAACCGGTTACATCAAAGATCTCCTGAATCTCATCTGAAACGTTCTTTACCACCATGCTGCCCTTCTTCTCGTTCATTGTCTTCTGTGCTGACAGAAGCACACGAAGACCGGCGCTCGAAACATAAGCCAGTCCGCTGAAATCAAAGACCAGTTCGGTGATACCATCTATGGATGCCTTGACTTCTTCCTCAAGCTGTGGAGCTGTAATTGTGTCTAGTCTGCCTTCAAGAGCGAACTCAAGTCTTGAGCCATCCTGCTTCTTTTTGATATCAAGCATTTATAGGGTTCCTCCTTTTTCTGTGTAAACCGTCGGAAAACGGCTTTATCCGACAGTAAAACAACTTATTCCGAATATATTATACAACAAATAGCCGTTATGTATCTACAAATTGCACTCTTAATAAATGAGAGTCTTATCGCCGGACGGAGCCTTGACTATCCTGTGAGCGCCGCCCTTTCTGTCAGTCAGCCTCTTCTCTTCCACCGGATGCTCCGTGATCATGAGAGGAATGCCTCTTTCGTCGGACACTCCCGTTTCGTGTGAAGGCATATATATCTCTGCCCCGAGCTCCTCATAGGCCAGTTTTGCCTGTCCATTGAACACATTTAGCCCGTAATCTCCGTAGACTTTGACTCCGGCATCCCTGAATCTGGTGATCCATCCCGCGTTGCCGCAAAGTATCCCGGATTCCCTGCATGCCTCAGCGATCTCATCAAAGTGCATCTCGATGAACCTGTCCAGGCTGCCCTTCGATACATTCATGATATAAGGCACCGATCCCGGCCTGAGATCCTTGCCGCCTGTCTCCATAAATCTTTCGAGTGCCACAGGTCTGATGCCGCTCCTGTTGACCATGCGCTGCCATTCATCTGAGCTTATGGCACCGGAGCCGAGTCCCTCAGTCTCCCTTATACCGGCGATCTCATCTTTTGTAAGAGCAGGTCTTCTGCCTTTGATCACATGCTCCCTGCGCCTCTTCATGAGTTCGTCCGCTGCTTCACGTCTCATCCTGTTTACCACAGACAGAGGCATCATTATTCCATCATCTGTCTGCACGTCTATCCCCGTGAGTCCCGGTGTATATACTGTATCACCAAGCCTGTCGAGCGATGCTTCTATTCTCTCCCTGTCTGTAGGAACCTTTTCGGCATACTCAACTCTGTGATCGGATACTATCTCCACACTGTTTCCGTTCCTGACATCGGTCATAACCAGCACCGGGAACTGTCCCGCACGTGCGGTGAACGACATGGTCACAGGCAGCTTTTTCTCCGGTACATCCAGCGCTGCTTCAAGGAGCTTTCTGTCCGTTACCTTGCAGACAGTGTCTCCCGTGAATGCGCCTCTTTCAAAGTCTCCTGCAAGTATGCAGCCCAGTCCGATGTCTTTCACATAGGTTACTACTCCGCCTGCCGGAGAGCTGACCAGGTAATCCGCGTCCTCTCTTATGAATTCGATGCCGTCTCCGCTGTTAAGGCCTACACCCTGTTCTCCGGCTGAATGTGCGAGCTCTATGCATACGAGCTCCCTGCCCCGTCTCAGAGCGCCTCTGGCAGCTGCCTTCTCATCTTTCTCACTTACTTTGTTTTCGCTGTCTATGACTGCAATCACACGTCCGATACGGAGTCCCTGATTCTTAGGGCTTGATCCTGAAAGGAGATCCTCACCCGGATTGCCGAAGAGATAACCCTCCGTGAAATCCCCGCGGTTGAAGATCTGTCTCAGATCGAGCATGTCGCTCTCATCCACGCTGTAAAGATCCGCGGCTTTTTCAGGTCCGTACTCCGCAGCCAGTTTCATGAAATGATCAATGTATTTGCGGTATATTCCCGTTACTACCGCCACATACTCAGGAGTCTTCATTCGACCTTCTATCTTAAAAGACGCAGCTCCCGACATGACGAGTTCCGGTATATGTTCAATGAGACAGAGGTCCTTAGGGCTCAAAGCATAATATGTTTCACCGTCATCGCCCCTGTACGCCTGCCTGCAAGGCTGGGCACATGTGCCGCGGTTGCCTGTACGTCCGCTTCCGCCGCCGAGCACCCTGCTCATCTGGCATTGTCCCGAATAGCACATGCAAAGAGCTCCGTGTACGAACACTTCCACATCCATCTTAGGATCGAGAGTACTGCAGTAATCCGCCAGATCTTTTATCTCCTCCAGAGAAAGTTCACGCGCGGGAACAACTCTGCAGAATCCCATCTCTGCCGCTGCAAGAGCTCCTCCTTTGTTGTACAGAGTACCCTGCGTCGACAGATGAAGCGGAAGATCAGGCAGATACTTATGCAGGAGCCTCGCAAGGCCCATATCCTGCACTATTACTCCGTCCACTCCGAGTCCGTAGATATAGTTGCAATAGTCAAACGCTCTCGCCAGCTCATTATCAGCTATGAGCGTGTTGATAGTCATATATACTTTTACACCATGGGAATGAGCATAGTTAATTGCATCAGGCAGCTCTTCATCACTGAAATTATCAGCGAATATTCTGGCATTGAATGCCATGCCTCCCATGTAAACCGCATCGGCGCCGTTATTCACTGCAGCAATCAGATGCGCCTTTCCTCCCACGGGCGATAATAGTTCAGGTCTGTTCATTTTACTGTCCTCCCCTTTGAATATAGCACATATTTCATAGAAGTCCACGATTTGTATTTAATGGTGTTCACAATGTCAACCGTCTTGATAAAGATTTGTTGCGGTATTACACTTTAATTAACGGATTCTAACCATACTTTTCAATTATGTGTTTCTGTATCCAGGGAGAGAGGAGCAATGAGTACAAAGGACACCGTCCTTGCTTTGTTTGAAAAAAACAAGGGTTTTTTCATATCCGGAGAGCGGATAGCAGAAGAATTGAATATTTCGAGGACAGCCGTATGGAAAGCTGTAAAAAAGCTGCAGAGTGAAGGTTATGAAATCAGTGCTGTCACCAACAGAGGTTACTGTCTCGATAAAGAGTCAGATGTATTGACTGTGCGCGGGATTCGCAGTCATCTTGATGAGAACTGTAAGGATCTAAGGCCGGAAGTATTCGTCAGAGTCGACTCGACCAACACGAAGTGCATCGAAAAAGCCGAAAGCGGTGAGACTGAAGGTTATGTAGCCATTTCAGGATCGCAGAGCGCCGGCAGAGGCCGCAGAGGAAAGGCTTTCTTCTCCCCTGCTGAAAGCGGCATTTATATGAGTATTCTGTTCAGGCCTGAAGGTCTTACAGAAAATCAGGTGCTGCATTTCACAACCATGACCGCAACTGCAGTAAGCGAAGCCATCGAAGCTGTCTCAGGTAAAAAGGCTGAGATCAAATGGGTAAACGACATATTTATCAATGGCAAAAAGGTCTGCGGCATTTTATCTGAAGCATCATATGGTATCCATACAGGAAAGCTCGAATACGTTGTGGTAGGCATAGGCATTAATGCTTATGAGCCTTCCGGAGGATTCCCTTCTGCCATTGCAGATATAGCAGGAAGCGTTTTCGATGGGCCTTCAACTGGTCTCAAAAACCGCCTTGCAGCTGAGATACTTAACCGCATGATGGCATATTACAAACATCTTTCGGAAGCCCCTTATTCTGAAGAATATATCAGGCGCTCCATGGTGACCGGAAAAGATGTAATGGTCCACAAAGACAAAGAGATGATACCTGCACACGTTCTGGGAATAGACGAAGAGTTCGGACTTAAGGTCCGCTACGAAGACGGAAGCGTTGAGGTCCTGAGATCGGGTGAAGTAAGCATAAGGATATAAAAACCAATGAAGCCGGTTGCAGTTGACAACCGGCTTTTTTGATTATACGATTCCTTTTGCTGAAACTGTTACCGGAGGGAATAAATGAAAGATTTCACAGCTGTTTACATACCTGTCGGAGTGCCGACTTTCCATCTCGAAAGTGCAAGAGATCTTTTTGAAAGATCAATAAAGCTTCTTCGCTCCACAGAACCGTCGTTTACTGTTCCGGAAGACATGCTTCTCTCTGTCGATGCGATGAGCGAATACATAACAGGACTTGATCCGGATCTCATTGTATTCCAGAATCTCACTTTCGCCAACGCGGCATATATGTCCGAAGTAGTCCGCCGTTTCGACTGCCCTGTCCTGCTGTGGACTCTCCGTGAACCGGTCATTGACGGTACAAGGCTGCGCCTTAATTCGCTTACCGGTGCCTACAGCGCGGCTAATGCCATGCGGTTAAACGGAAGGACAGACTACGGGTATGTTTTTGGCTCTCCCTGGGAAGAATCAGTCTTCAGCAAGGTAGAAGCATATGTAAAAGCTGCAAGGCTCAGGAAAGAGATGCAGGGGCTCAGACTGGCTACTGTAGGTGAACCACCCCAGGGTTTCGATTTTGGCCGTGCACATGAAAATGAGATGAAAGAAGTATTCGGTGCAGAGGTAGTATCCATATCTGTTCCCGAAATGATTGAACGCGCCAGGTCCTGCACCGACGAGGAGTGCAGATCATATCTGGAACGTTCCTATGAGCTGACAGCAGGCCTCGATAAAACTCCTGAAAAGAACATCCTTGACCATGCAAAACTGTATAAGGCATACAGCGAATATATACACGAAAACGGGATCGGCGCCCTCGCGTCACGCTGCTGGCCTGATTACTTCACTGAGTACGGTACCCCTGTCTGCGCAGTTCTTTCCATGCTGAATGACGACGGTACTGCCGCCGCCTGCGAAGCAGATATGTACGGAGCTCTGTCAATGTGGACAGGAATGAAGCTGTCATCATCGCCGGTATTCTTCGGCGACCCTGTAAGTCTCAACGAGGAGGAGAACACGCTCACATTCTGGCACTGCGGGACCGCCGCATGCACTCTGGCACGCAAGGATACAGGAGCTGTGGTTGGAGTTCATCCGAACAGAAAGATCGGTCCCGCGATGGACTTCGGATGCGAAGCTTTTCCTGAAGCTACCATATTCCGGATCGGCCGCGAACCGGACGGATCATATCGCTTTTTCATACTTGAGGGAGAAGCACTGAATAAGCCGAAGCAGTTCACTGGCACTTCAATAGTAATAAAAACAACGGCTCCGGTGCGTGAAGCCGTTGAAAAGAGTGTGCTCGACGGCTTTGAACCCCACTTCGTCGTCATGAAGGGACATCATGCGGAGACGCTGAAAGCGCTTGCGAAGATGTTTGGATTCAAGACATACATTTACCAATAATATTTATTCGATATAAAGAGCTGCCCCGGGGCAGCTCTTCTTTTTAATCTCTTTTTTCTTCTGATATCTTCCGGAACAGCTCCCTGAAACTGCTGTCTGACCTGTAAAATACCGGAAGTCTTCCGAGCGGAGCTTCCATTATTATCTTTGATCCTCCGCGGTAAGCTTTATTATCCCAGAATCCTGTCCAGTCCCCTTCAGGCAGATGAACAGTCCTCTCCCTGACGTTCTTTTCGATGACAGGACACACGTACATATCGTCGCCAAAGAAGTATGAATACTCATCACGGCTGGCAGAATAGTCCACTGCATTCCAGAAATCCGGTCTCATAACGGGTATTCCCTCTGCAGCCTGCTCCAGGCAGTGCTCTATATACGGCCTCAGGGCAGCATGGATGTTTGTAAGGCGCACCGTATGAGGAAGTACAGCCCTGGCATCGAACTGGCTGTTTGCCCACGGTCTGATGGATTCATGGCTTCTCATCAGAGGCGAGAAGGTGTTCATCTCCATCCAGCGGATGAACAGCTCGTCATTCCTCTTTAGTCCTGCTATTGAGAAGAATCCGCCGATATCGCTGTGCACCAGCGGCACACCCGAAAATCCCAGCGAGAATGTCGCAGGCATAACACACGGCATGCCGTAATCCCTGGTGAGGTCAGTATGCTGATCTCCGTTCCACATTATAGGGGCGTAGCACTGCTCTCCCAGATAGCCTGAACGGGTGAAGAACATCACGTCCTTATCGCCGTACTCCTCCACCGCTTCACGGTTGATCTTAGCCCAGAGCACCGGCCACCGATTATGCATTTCGGCAGGATCGCCTTCATGAAGGACGCAGTCCGTAGGCAGATATTCACCGAAATCAGCCATCCACCCCTTTATGCCTATATCCAGCATGTTCTTTTTGATAAGGACATCTTTTATGAAGCGAACAGCTTCCGGATCGGTCAGATCCAGCATGCCGGCATCAAATGTAGTTGACTTCATATGGCAGATGCTGCCATCTCTGTTTTTTATCAGCCATCCCTTCTCTGCGCATTTTTTGTACAGCCTGCTCCCTTTTACCAGATAAGGATTGAGGTAAGCGAGGAAGCGTACTCCCCTGCTTTCGAGCCTTCTTATGGCCTCGGGCAGATGGTGGTAAAGCTTGTCATCGTACTCGTAGTTCCACCAGACCTGCTTGCCCATTATGGTACGGTTTTCTCCGCACCAGTCCTGGCTCCATACCGCGCTTATCTTAGCGCCGGCATCGAGCATGGTAAAGACCTTTGATATCACCTTGTCTGTGCCTCCCTGAACAGCTATTATCATGCCGTCAAGGCACCAGTCAGGCAGATACATCCTTGGCGGGTTTTTCTTTGCCAGAGCCCGCATCAGCGTATCGTAATCTTCTGCATGGAGCAGCATCATTGAACGCGGGCAGCTGTCAAATTCAAACCTGTAATTATGTATGCCGAATTTGGATATGCCGTCCGACGCAGTGTCGAAATAGAAGAGCCTGCCCCTGTCCGTGACAAATACAGGCATAGGAGAATAGCTTCCGATGCTGTCAGCTGTTTTTTCACGGTAACGGCGATCCGGCAAAATCACCTTTTCCATGAGCGTACGGGCGGTGATATGCTCGGAGACAAAATTCATTATCCGTTCGCCGCGAAGGTTCGTCTGGCGGTACTGCTCTCCTCCCCCGAAGACAGCTTCATTCTCCGGCGCGGGTATTTTAAACTCATATGCCCATCCGTCTTCGCCTTCAAAGAAAAGTTCGCAGCCGAGATCGCACTCCCGGACTTCCATCTTCAGTGAATGACCGTCTCCGGACATCACAAAAGTGCTGTCATCCACCCTTTCAATATCGTTGAGAAAAGCGTGCTCCAGTTCTACTATCGTTTCCTTTACAGTCCCGCGCTTCGAGCTGTAAGTCTTATCGTGCCTTATCGCAGAAACGAAAGGAGTGGACAGGAGTTCAAACCCGTCCACTGTCAATCTCAGTTTTTTTCCGTCGAATCCGGTCTTCAGCATTCAATGTTTCCCTATATGTCTGCGAGATACCTTCCGAGCTCTTTATTGGAGTCCGCGACTACCTTTTCCTCATCAATTCCGGTGATAGCTCCGTTCGCCACGGTCACCTCTCCGTCTATTACAGTGTAATCAACTGCGCCTCTGACTCCTACGGTTCCGAGTACCGACTTCGGATCGTAGCATGCGCCTACAAGTTCGAGACGCTGCGAATCTATCATGAAGAAGTCCGCGCATTTGCCGACTTCAATGGAACCTATCTCCTTATCTCTTCCGAGCAGTCTTGCTGAACCCATTGTAGCTACCTTGAGCATGTCATAGCCGGTCGGAGCGAGCCTGCTGGAATTGAGCCTGTGCAGCAGGAATCCCACACGGAGCTCCTCAAGCATATCGGAGCCGTCGTTCGAGGCCGAGCCATCGACTCCGAGTCCCACAGGAATACCCATCTCGAGCATCTCAGGTATGCGTGCGATGCCTGATGAAAGCTTCATGTTGGATATCGGGCAGTGGCAGACGCCTGTGCCTGTCTCAGCCAGAAGTTTGAGTTCTTCATCGTTGAAGTGTATTCCGTGGGCATACCAGACGTCATCGCCTATCCATCCCACTCTCTCCATGTAAGCCAGAGGTCTTATGCCCTCACGCTCAAGCATGTAGTTCTCTTCATCTTTGGTCTCGCAGAGATGTGTATGCAGGCGGACACCCTTCTCTCTCGCGAGTATTGCGGATTCACGAAGCAGGTCCTCAGAGACCGAGAACGGCGAGCAAGGCGCAAGAGCAATGCGGCGTTTTGACCTGAATGATCTGTCATGATATTTATCTATAAGGTCAATGCTGTCCTTCATGATCTCATCGACGGTCTGAACAACGCTGTCAGGCGGAAGTCCTCCGTCCTTTACCGACAGATCCATTGAACCGCGTGAGAAGTGCATTCTGACGCCGAGCTTATCCGCTGCGGCAGCCTGTGCTCCGATAAGATCACCGGCTCCGGCAGGGAACACATAGTGATGATCAAATACTGTAGTACAGCCGTTCTTCATCAGCTCGCCCATGCCTGTCAGAGATGAAAGATAGACAGTGTCTTCGTTAAGGTTTTTCCAGATCTCATAGAGCGTCTTGAGCCAGTCGAAGAGCTCCATGTTCTGCACCTTCTCAAGGTTGCGTGAGAACACCTGATACAGATGGTGATGCGCGTTTACGAGTCCCGGGTAGCAGAGCATTCCCGTGCCGTCTATGACGGTATCGGCATCGTGTTTCTCAGGACCGATATATTTGATCAGTCCGTCTTCGCAGAACAGATTAGCGTTCTCATAGACAGTGTCTTTACCGTCGCACGATACTATTGCTCTAATGTTGTTTACTGACAATGTACTCATTTTTCAGGCTCCTTTCCTAAAGATCTCAGCCCAATATCTTTTCATAGATTTCCTTGTCTCTGTTTCCGAATACGTTGAATATTACTTTATCTATGCTGCTCTCATGGCTGTCGAGCCAGTCTCTTACTGTTTTCACAGCGATCTGCGCTGCCTCTTCTGCAGGGAAGCAGAACACCCCTGTGGATATGCAGCAGAAGGCAACATTGCCGAGTCCGTTTTCTGCGGCCAGGTCGAGGCAGGAACGATAGCTTGACGCGAGCAGCTCTCTGTGCTCATCTGTCAGTCCGGCATCGACTATAGGGCCTACTGTATGCAGCACATACTTTGCCGGCAGGCAATAGCCCGGTGTTATCTGCGCGCGGCCTGTAGGTTCATCATGTCCCTGTCTGCGGACTATCTCATGGCAGTCCCATCTCAGCTGGACACCTGCCGCCGAATGTATGCAGTTATCGATGCAGTTATGAAGCGGTATGAAGCACCCGAGCAGAGTGTAGTTAGCCGCATTTACAATGGCATCCGCCGCCAGCCTGGTTATATCGCCCTGCCAAAGGTAAAGCCTGCTGTCGAGCGCACATGGCTCAAGCGAATCCACGCTGACTATGCCCCGCAGAAGAGCCTCACGTTTCAGATATGCATCCTGCACCTCGCGGAACTCAGCTCCTATTGGCTTTGCGTCCCTGACGTTCATCAGCGCTCTGAGAAGATCCTTCTGCCTGTCTTCATCATCAGGCACTGGTACTTTGCGGTAGACCGGGTTCTCATTTTTCAGCTTTTCTATTAACCATAATCTGGCTTCAGTCTGATCCATTGCTTTTCTTCCTCATCGTAAGCATGAGCACGGCGAACAGTATTACTATTATGACTGCCGAGGCAGACCATATGCCTTTATCCGGCAGGAATGATTCCGTACCGTCGTTGTTGACTATCACATCCGCATTTCTCAGCACCCAGGCTCCGATTGCAGGTCCGATAAGCCCCGGAATAAAGACCTGTCCGATGATACGTACGCCCTGGAACTGTCCTGCCCTTCCTTCAGGGATATTGTCCCTTATCATGGCTCCGAAGATAGACATTCCGGCCAGATAACCGGTCATCGTGATCAGCGATCCGATGAATGCCTGGACGGCCGCATAAGTCTGTGTGAAATATAATATAGTATACCCTATAATGAGCATCGCCGTCACGGGCAGTATGCTCTTC
>JBGUVT010000031.1:0-6345 GCA_045220485.1 Anaerovoracaceae bacterium
CATGTTGACACCTCCTGTGGTCTTTTTGGCGCAGGTTTGCCCTGCGCAGAAAGTAATAAATTAGGGCACGCCCGTATGACGCGCCCATATATTTTATTCAATCGATTATGCAAATGCAATACTTTTTTAACTTATTTTTCAGCATTGCGGATCGTATTCAGCTAGTTCATCTTATGGTAATGGTTATATTTCCACGTTCCCTTTTTGCCGTAGTAGATCTTCCAGCCGTTGCGTCCGGTCTCATTCTTGAAGTTTGGATCATATACCCACTCTTTGCCGTTCTCTTTGATCACCGTCCAGGAATGAGGAAGGTCGACTTTGCCTTCAACCTGATGCACATCATAGCCGAGGAGCTTCGCCATGATATAGAAAGTCGCAGCCATTACATAGCAATTGCCTTTCTTCTTGGTAAAGCCTTTGATCGCATATGTTTCGGAGTTCTTTGCTCTGTACGACCTGCCCTGATACTTGATCTTATACGAGAACTTATATGCCTTCTTCAGCGACCAGCCGCTCTTATCCAGCTGTCTGACTCCCAGTGCATATGCTTTTCCGAGTCTTCCGCTTTTCGGTACCTTCAGGTAACCTATCTTCTTATCTTTAGCCATGATGCCGGTATCTTTATCGAAGTACATGGCATTGTTTCCGATCGCGGCCCATCCCGTCTTGATTACGCCGCCGCCAAGACCGTAGTATTCATTTCCATTATATGTAAAGAGTCCTGTCGTGGTTATGAGTCTGCCGTCCGTGCTGAACATGTAAAGCATCTTTCCGGTGACATTGACCGTTTCCTTTTTATACTTTTTCTTCGCGCCCTTGATCTTCTTGGTCTGCCACTTCTTTTTCTTCTTGTTGTAATAGATCTTCACCTTTTTTGTGACCGTTTGTGTTCCGGTCATCATTACCGGTGAAGTGGCAATGACTCCTGAGCGCACAAAGTATGTGCCGTTCGAAGCGGTCTTCCATCCATCCGACATATCTAGCTGCCCTGCAGCATTGTAATAGCAGAGTTTTCCGTTTACCGTTATTACCTGGTTAGTTGCAGGTGCAGGAGCCGGTTCCTCAACAGCCTCTGCGCTTACAAGCCGGCCTTCTGCACCCGTACCTGTTTCATCACCGGCAAATGCGTAAAAAGGCATCGAGGTGATGAGCATCGCTGCTGCAATCAGAACGGCAAGTCTCTTTTTCATACAGTACTCCTTTTTATCCTTTTTAAAATGTAAGTTATCGCGAATGACGCCGAGAAGAACGCTATGGATGCGCCAATGAATCCCGCCGGACCGTAGTCGAAAGGATTGAATCCCAGCTCCTTCATCGTAAGTCTTATGAATATCATGTGAATGAGGTAGATGCCGAATGAGCAGCGGTCGATGCTTTCGATCAGCCTGCCTGCTTCACGCTTTATCCTCAGCATAAGAGAGAATACGGCCGCAGACTGCATCACTACGAGAGGCGAGTTATATGAAGTCAGTCCTGCGGAATCTATCTCTGTCGGTGCAAGCTTTACTGTAATGAGCGGCAGCGCGATGGTGCACAGCACCAGCATAACCGCCGATATGCGCTCGTCCATATTGTGCCTGTACAGCAGGAATCCGATGAACAGGTACGCTCCGTATACGATCCATGTAGGGATGTACAGTGCCGCGTCTACGCCCAGATATGACGCAAGCGGAAGTACGGAGCAGATTATCAGGAGCCCCGCAGTCAGTATAGCCAGCTGCCTGTCAGTCGCCCTGTTGACTATGGCTTTGAAAAGCGGCATCAGCAGGTATATCGCGATCATCATGTAGAGATACCACAGATATGCCATGCAGTGGTTGAATGCGATGCCCTCAGCAAACTCACTGATCATACTTGTGCCTGTGGACGGATCATGCTTTATCACTGTGAATATCGCGGTAAACACCACCAGCGCGACGACCATCCGCATGATATACTTTCCAAACAGTTTCGAAGGCGGAATCACCCGCTCTCTGTCGAGAAGCAGGGCGCCGGTCACCATCAGAAAGCACGGTACAGCCCACATAAGCGAAGCGCAGACCGCATATGCCGTTGTGATCTGTCCGTCAGTCAGCACTCCGGAATGATATACTCTGGCATTGTTGTAACAGTGCAGCAGAACGATGGCAAAGCACGCCGCTGCCTTTATATACGAGAATTGAGAGACCCGTTTTTTTGAGTCTCTCAATCCCTCAGTTTGCCCTTTTTCAGATTTATATACTGTATCAGTTGTAGAGATCTGCATTGTTACCTACGCAGCCCCTGCTGCCTGAAGATTTTTTCTTCTTGCTCTTCTTACGTGCAGCTGCCGCAGCTGCTGCAGCTTCTTCCTGCGAGTATTCAGCGTCTGTTTTGAATTCCGCAAACTGACCGGTCGCCTTTTCGATCAGCGCGTCTATCTCTGCCTGATCTTCAGACTCGCTTATCGCGGCTTCTGTGCTTTCTAGGATCTTCTTTATCTCTTTCTGCTCGGCCTCTCTGTAAAGATCCAGATCTACTGCCTCTTTCAGCTTTGCGATCCCTTCCTCTTCTTTTGCATATACTGCGTCCGTCTTGAATCCGGCGGTTTCTTCGACAGCCTTTTCTACCAGCGCGTCTATCTCCTCCTGATCCTCTGACTCGCGTATTGCATTCTCTGTGCTTTCGAAAATCTTTTCTATCTCATTACGTTCAGCTTCTCTGTAAGCTTCTGTATCTACAGATTCCTTCAGTTTAGCGACACCCTGATTCTGCATGGCTCTGATCTCTGCCTGGTGTGCCTGGTATACATCTGCGATACACGCGGCGGCAAGCAGTATTGCCAGGATTGCCGCGGTGGATTTCTTCATCGAGTTAAGTTTGTTCAGTTTCTGAAATAACATATTGTCTTCTTTCATAAACAGCAGCGCGGAACAATCAGCTCCGTGCTGCCAGCTTTGATTACCTCACCGATTATATCATGCGCTACAAAAGCGTCGCAAGCGCCAATGCTAATGGTTTCTGTTCGTGATCTTTGCCGCGAGCTTCATCAGATCGCTGCATGGATGCTCAAACACCTTAAGGCTGAAGAACGCTGTCATCGCTGCTGCAATCAGTATGTAAACCGCATATGCAGCCAGCATGGATCCGTCATGGCCCACAAAGGCAAGTCCTTTCGCCTGCCCTGCAGCAGCTTCGTTGTATGTTCCTCCGAAAAGCACGAACAGTTTCGGGAGCACCGCCCAGTTGCGGAACAGATAGCACAGCGGTCTGTGCCAGAAGTAAACGTTCAGCGTGCGAGATCCGACGGTCGTGATAAATCCGAAATCCCTGTCCGGTATAACCGAGATTATGCATAAAGTGATTGCAATTGCTACTGCCCATACAGCTAGCCTTATCCACCAGCCGTTGTCATAGGCATAGCTGAAGAATTGATTCAGGAACTCATATGAGCGCCTTCCCGTAAACCACTTTCTCCAGCTGTACATTCCCCAGTTTCCCATGGCGCAGACCGTCATCGATATGATGATTCCTATACAACCGGTGATCTTCAGCCAGAGCTTGCCTGTCAGGAATTCGTTTACCTTCTTCATGTCGAGATAGTATCCGATCATATATATCGGCAGGAAGTTGATCATTCGCGAAAGGCAGAATGCATCGCCGACAGACGGGAAGTACCCGATGGCTGCACTCAGCGCAAACGCTCCGGTGATCATCATCCACGGCTTCACCTTAGCGTCGATCCTGCGCATCAGATAGAAGAGCAGCTCATACTCCGCCATAACGAAGAGGTACCACGGGATCCCCGGTTCCTCTATCCAGTGCCATAACGGATTCTGTCCCATGAGCGTTCTGGTGAACTGCAGGAATACTTTCAGGCCGTATCCGCAGAGGAAGAATCCCAGGAACTTGTCCCAGCGCATGCGCGTCTCGCCCTTTATTCCAAGGGAAGCCCTCTCTTCAGTGATGTAGTGCTTGTGCACGAGTCCCGAGAGGAATATGAAGGCAGGCATGTGGAACGTGTATATCCACAGTGTCGTCCATCTTACCAGATGTGAATCCGACACGTAATCTGTCGTCATATGTCCAAGCACCACCATGAATATGAGAAATGCCTTTATGTTATCGTATCTGTATATTCTTTGCTTCATGGTTATTCCTACGGGTATGTAACTAGCGGAGGAATTTCAATAGTGAGGTGTAGTTCGTCGGCTATCGCTTCATAGTCCATGCCTGACACTCCTCCATGCAGCGCATCAAGCAATGCTATCTTATAGACCAGCTTCTCTTCATCACTTCCATTCGCAGCACCAGAAGAAATAACGATGATCGTAGGGTTTATTTCCTCTACGGCGCCTTCCTCTCCGGAGCCTTCCTCTCCGGAGCCTTCCTCTTCCGATCCACCTCCTTCAGGCGTTTTGTTAAGCTCATCATGTATTTTTTCAGCCTCTTCTGTGGCTTTTTTCTCTGTGTAGCCCTCCAGAAATCTAATGACTATGCTGTCATCAGTAACATCCTTTGTGATATTTCCTTTGCAGGCCTCTATTACCTTTTTCTTTGACGTATCATTTCCGTCATATATTACGACATCAACGCTTTCCGGGATATCATTTGCAGCAATGCTGAATTCATTGTTATACCAGTTATAGAGATCTTCTTCCCACTGAGCATACAGCGTCTGGTCTTCATTTGCTGTAAACTTTGTGCCGCTCTTGACCTGCTTTCCTCCGGTCGGCTCAGTGAACCAGCCGGTAAATTTGTATTTTTCCCTCTTTGCGGAAGGCATGCTTTCATATTTACCGCCTTCCTTGACCGTGATCTCGGTGCTGCTCAGCTCAACATTGTCTCCATCACCGTTTCCGTCAAACGTGATCGTGTATGTCTTGGCTTCGATCTCCTTCCAGTGCGCATATAAGGTATGTGCCTTGCTTGATGTGACCTTTGTTTTTGCAGTCACCTGGCTGCCTTTTTCTTTTGCGGTATACCACCCGTCGAAGTCGTACCCGCTCCTTGTAGGCGTAGGGAGCACACCGTAAGTCGAATTCTTTTTAACTACTAACGTCTTTTTACTGCATTTCGCCCCTTCGCCATTAACATCAAGAGTAACCTTTACCTGCGTAGTCTTTGTTGCGGAAGGTTTGCTTACCGGTTTTTTCACAGGCTTTTTTACAGGAGTAGTTCCGGTTTTTGTTTTATTTGTTGTGTTGTTAGTCGTTGTGTTTGTCGTTGTGTTATTTGAAGTGTTTTCTTTATCCTTTTCTTCCTGTTCATTAATGTCTTCGTTCCCGGCAGGGTTTTCCTGAGTGTTCGTGTCGAAGTCATCGTAACTGTCATCATAATCATCGTAGTCGTAGTCTTCATCTTCGGACCCTGACCCCATAAACAGCGGAGGCTCGGCAACAGGGATTCCAAGCTCATCTCTGCGCACCTGATACGACTCCTGCAGCATTCCGCTTTCATCATGCACCACTCCGACCACTTCTGTGTTGTTCGTGATCCTTGTGCGGCAGCCACATAAAAGCATCATCAGCACGAGCGCTGAGAACAGTATCATTATTCTTAAAATATTAGACTTGATGTTCCTTTTCATTTGCAGCTCCCGTTAAAGCGCGTATAGCAGTTTCAGCCTCAGCTTGTCCCTGAGTTTGCACTTGTTTTTTACCTGGTTTACTGTATCTTTGGTGAATGTTTCCATAACAAGTCTTGTCCGGTCAGTAACATCATGATCGCTGTATGCAGCCTCGCTCCACACCTTGTACATATCCATAAAGAAGTTCGCATAGCTTTCAGAAAACGTGCTTTTCAGTGCAGGCTCCATTGACGCGAAAGAAGGCTCGGTCTGTTCGATTCCATAGCCCTTGAGCCACCTGACCGCATAAGGAAACATTGCCATAACAGCTTCACGCGCATCTGTGCTGTCTATGCCCTTTCTGATCTGAGCACGCTTCTTCGATATACGCCTGTACAGCAGATATGCCACTGCTCCTATAGCCGCCACTGCCAGAATTATGAAGCCGATAACAGCATATGTGACGATCTCCGGTTCATCCTCTTCGTAGTCTTCTACCTCTTCCTCGTCCTCGATTTCATCATAATCTTCTTCCATATCGTCATACTGTGAGTAATCACTTTCGAGGAGAGCAGATTTGAATGCGAACCGGTCTCTGAAGTTCTCGTTCATACGCGAGATACCGTAACTCTCACCCGGATCAACTAGCATTACAGCTCCGAACAGAACCAGTGCTGCGAGTATGACAGGAATGAAGGAAAGCATATTTCCGCGCGATATGGCTGTTATCAGGGCAGCTATCATCACTGCGATGCAGATTGCAGAAGGAATAAGTCCATAATATGCAAACGCCAGCATTACTATTATTGCAATCGCTC
>JBGUVT010000032.1:0-3234 GCA_045220485.1 Anaerovoracaceae bacterium
TTACTATTAGCTACTAGAGTGTTATTTTTTTATCAGACAAAGAGAGCCGCACATCATCATGATGATATGGGCGGTGTAAAAGATAAAAACAATAAAAAGATTATTAACAGGAGGCAATAAAATGGTAGGAATCATCGCAGCAGTAGGAATCGTTGCAGTATCCGGAGTCATCACATACGAATTCGAAGAGAAGATCGCTCCAAAGAACAACTAATTAAAAAAACCAAAAACCAACAACCTAAAAACTGGTAAAAATTCCATAACTTAGAAAGGAAACGATCCGGCAGCAATGACGGATCGTTCTTTTCTTTTATCTGATATTCTTCATTATGTATTTGATCACGAATTTCGCCAGAGGACCTGCGTATTCGAATGATCTGATGCCGATCCCTAATGTGCGGTAAGCTTCAGGTTCGAGCATCCTTGTCTCATAGTCACCCGGGAATTCATTGATCGTGAGCTCCGGCAGTATAGCCAGCCCCAGTCCGCGCTGCACCATGGACAGCACGGCGAAATCATCCCGTGAATAGTACCTTACTTCAGGAGTGAAACCCGCTTCCTCGAAAACCCTGTGCGGATCCTTATCATAACTCTTGTAGGTCATTATGAAAGGATAATCCTTCAGCTTATCGACCGGCACGTAGTCATACTTGCTCAGCTCATGGCCGGAAGGAAAGGCCAACAGCATCGGGTCCTCGATAATCGGGATAAAATCTATGCTGACCTTGTCTCCGGGATAGCTCATGAGAGCAATGTCGAGAGAGCCGTCAACGAGTCCGTCTATCATTTCGTCGTGACCAAGTTCTTCGATCTGAAAGACGACCTGAGGATAATTGTTCTGAAAGTATTCTATGATCTGCGGTACCCAGTACACCGAAGTACTGACAAAGGTCCCTATCCTGAGAGTGCCCCTGTGCAGCCCCTGAAGCTCTGCTATTTCCTGATCGAACAGCTCTTCGCTTTCAACGATTCTGCGCATCGCCGGCAGAAGAAGTCTGGCTTCCTGTGTAGGCTCGACGCCGCGATTGGTTTTTACGAGAAGAGGGAAGCCGACCTCATCTTCAAAAGACTTCATTATCTGTGTAAGGTAAGACTGCGTGTACCCGAGGGCCTGACCTGCTTTGGTAAGGCTGCCTTTGTCTATGGCTTCAAGCAGGATTTTGATTTTCTGCGTGTTCAACTCGCTTTGCTCCGTTCTGTATAACTAATAAGTGGTACTCAAAACTGTTACTAGTACCAGCCTCTGGACTGGAAATGCGCCCATGCGTTGGATGGAGAACCATACCTGCGGGCTATGTACTTAAGCCCCCATCTTATCTGCGGCTCCGGATTGGTGTAATAGTCGCTTCCTTCGGAAGCCATCTTTGAACCCGGCAGAGCCTGCGGGATACCATGAGCTCCGCTGCGCTTGTTGTGTGAATTCGGATTCCAGCCTGACTCCCTGTTCCACAGGTATATCAGAGGCTCCAGTTCCGAACTGTCCCATCCGAAATCCGGCAGAAGCGAGAGGGCGTACTTCTGGTATTCACCCTTGATGCCATCTGCTATCGGCAATCCCTCCGGAATATCGGCCGAAAGCTTATCTCCCGGAATGTAGTATTCTTTATCGTCCACAACGATGCGGCTCCAGCCGTTATGAGTGATGCCTGTGCGCCTTACCATCTTGTCTTTGTCAAGCTTGCCGGCGCTTTTGTATGATATGTCAGCACCTGTCCTGTATTCAATTTTTTCAGTTGTCCACACGTATTCGAATACTTCTTCGGCGACGCTTTCCATATAAGTCTTTGTAATAATATTTGTATGATCGTTCATGGACTCGGATGCGCTTGCAAGAGTGACTGAACAGACCTTGCCGAAAATACGCACTTCAAAATTGTGACACCAGAGCCTGTATATAAAGCCGCAGGCAAGTATCACTGATATCAGCTCGACCGCGATTATTGTCCTAAGTATCCTAGGTCTTCGGTTTTCCGCCCTGACATGTTTAGGCTGTAAGCTTTCTTTCCTGATATGTTTAGGATTTGCGCTATCCGCCTTTGAGTGTTTTGGCCTTAAGTTTTCCTGTTCGTTATCGATGATAATTACCTCTTTTGATCTTATAGCCACAATCATAATCAAATTATCATATAAAGCGTTGAATTTTCAACCTTCAGGCAATAAAAAGAAGCGATCCCGTCTTACGGTGGGCGTTCATGCAGTGAAATGGACAAACATATCCAGGAAAGATAAAATATAAAGAGTAGGGATATTCACTTAGAAGTAACGGAATGGCTTATGCTGTTAAAAAGATCAAGATTATTCATTATTCTTATGTGCACCATGATGCTGATAGCGGCATCAGCAGTCGCTGTTTCAGCAACTACAAGAAATACTGATACAACCAGCCCCGGACAGGGCAATACGCTTGTTATGGTTTCCGGAACATTTGAGAGAGCAAACGTACAAAAGGTCCTGGATCTTGTAAACAGTTACAGACTGGAAGCATGCAAGAAGGGATACCCGCACCCTGATGACAGAAGCAGAAAACTGACAATGAGCGACTATACTCCTGTGAAATGGTCGGGTGATCTGGAATGGATCGCGCAGACAAGAGCGGCGGAAGGAATGGTGCGCTGGGATCATGACAGACCGAATGGAACCAGCTGTTTCACCTGTGAGTATAATGGAGTGGACTCCGATGGAGAATCCCTTGCGTGGAATACTGCCGGCCTGATGGATGGAATAGAGCAATGGTATACGGAAAAAGAATTATGGCTTGAGAATGAGCAGTTCCTGGAGACCGGGCATTATACTGTCATGATCGACCCGGATGTAAAGTACATAGGAGTAGGATGCTTCGCAACCAATTACAGATATACATCATGTGTTGCCGGGGAATTCTCTACAAGCGATGTTTTAAGCGAAAAGTCCGTTGCTGTTTCGGGCAAATGCAATCAATGGATGGAGGTACAGAAAAACCGCTTGTCGGGTCTGTCTGTTTCAGGAAAATCTAAGGTCGTGGTTGGTCAGAATGCAGGTTACAGCCTTTCGCAAAATGTTACTTACCCGGGCGGCTGGGAAGAAAGCGACCGCATTTCTACACCTGTAATAGTAGATGGCGCAACATGGAGCGTATCAAAAGGCTCAGTCGCAAGTATCGGATCAGACGGTGTTCTGCATGGAAAGAAAGTCGGAAATGTCACAGTAACCGGAAAGTCAGCCGGCGGGAAAACTGCCAGCAAAACAATCAAAATA
>JBGUVT010000033.1:0-4209 GCA_045220485.1 Anaerovoracaceae bacterium
AGGGCAGGATCGAAAATCCACTTCAGCAAGGTGGATTTTCCGTTCCCTTCTTCTCCGATCAGGACTGCTTTATCTCCACTGTTAAGAACCAGGTTAAAATCCCTTACTATAGTACGCAGATCTTTTTTGTGCGTAATCGTTAGTGACTTGATTTGCAACATAAAAAACACCTCTCTCTGATAAGCATAGACCTGAATAGTCTGTCAGAGCGAGGCGGTTCAATATGCGTAGAGATATTTCAGACAAGATATTCGTGAAACACAGGTAAAAAAACACCTGTACTTCTGACTCCGCCTGTGATCCGCTCGAAAACAAACAGACAATCTTCTTTCAGTCTACGCAAACCGCCTATGGGCATAAAAACCCCTTGGCACTTGAATACAAGGATTCTCCACACACAGGGAGAAAACCTTTGATGATTCCAAAGCTTACATATACCGAAGATGATTATCTGTTAATCATTGCAGCACCATCACATGTTTTGCCATGTGCCTTTCAAGAAGATCAACGGTATCATAGCATACATGGTGGTTTATTTCAATCCTGTTTGGACAAAACCATGTTGATATTGTTCCAAATATAGAGTATAATACTTCTGCGTCTTGAGGCAAACCGAATTGGAGAAGCAGCGATGGATGAATATATGACGATAAAGGAAGCATCGGAAAAATGGGGCATAGGGATTCGCAGAATCAACACCCTTTGTAACGAAGGCCGCATTGCCGGGTGTGTTCGGTTTGGATCTTCGTGGGCTATCCCCTCGTGTGCAGTCAAGCCATCCGATATGCGGATAAAAAGCGGGAAATATATCAAGGCAAAAGAAAGCGAGGCTGGGTCGTGAATACCTCTGACAGACAATACTATATCAGCCTGATAAATGAGCTCCGAAGGCTGCCTGTGGAAACAGAATGGGTTGAGTTTAAGGTCAATAATGATGAACCGTATATGATTGGTGAGTATCTGTCCGCTATCAGCAATTCTGCGGCTCTTCACGAAAGAGAAACAGGCTATGTTCTGTATGGAATCCATAATATAACTCACGAAATCGTTGGATCAGAGTTTTATCCGAAACTTGCCAAGGTGGGCAATGAAGAACTCGAAAACTGGTTATTGACGCAACTGACGCCAAGAATCGATTTCCGGTTTGTAGATGTGGAAACGGATGAGGGCCATGTTGTTGTCATCGAAATACCGGCAGCAAGAATACAGCCGACGGCCTTTAAAAGCACAGAGTTCATACGGGTCGGATCATATAAAAAGAAGCTGAAAGACTTTCCGGAAAAAGAACGGAAGCTGTGGCGCTCTTTTGAAATCCGGCCATATGAGACGCTGCCTGCGAAAGAGAATGTAGATGCAGGAACGGTCACAAAGCTGTTGGACACAGGCGCATTTTATACGCTGATGCAGCTTCCTATCCCGAGCACCAGAGATGGGATCATTTATGATTTTCTGGAATACGGTTTCCTGAAGCAAATGGATAACGGGAACTACGCCATTACCAATATGGGCGCATTACTTTTTGCCAAGACCTTTGCTTCTTTTGACTATCTGGATAATAAAGCAATCCGGGTCATACGATATAAAGGCAGCGGAAGAACACACGCAATCCGGGATCAGTCTTTCTCTAAAGGCTATGCGATTGCATTTGATGAGATCATTACCTACATCATGAGTATGCTTCCGCAGGAAGAGACGATAGAAACTGCGCTCCGGCAGGAGTTTATCATGTTTCCGGAGAAGGCAGTCAGGGAAATTCTGGGTAACATGATTATCCATCAGGATATGACGGCGAGAGGTCAGAGCCTGATGGTAGAGATTTTTGATGAAAGAATCGAAGCAACGAACCCCGGAAAACTTCTTGTAGATGTAGACAGGATCATTGATACAGCGCCGCACGCCCGGAACGAAAAGATAGCGCAGTTTCTTCGCCTGGTACATATCTGTGAGGCCAGAGGCAGCGGGTTTGACCGTATGGAAGAAGGTATGCGGGATTGGAAGATTCCTGCCCCTAAGGTAGAAACTACGGAAGATTTCTGCCGGACGATGCTATATTGGCATCCATCCCTCAGCCAATGGTCAAAGGAAGAAAAAATCAGGACCTGCTATATCTATGTGTGCTACTGCTACGTGAACGGCGTCGAAGTTTCCAATGCAGTACTCCGGGATCGTTTTGACATCAGTGATGCCAATAAAGCGATGGCTTCAAGAATCATAAAGGATACCGTAATGGCAGGTAAGATTAAACTGGCTGATCCAAACGCTGCGGTAAAAATGAGGAGATATATTCCTTACTGGGCATGAATTTCGTTGACGGGTCGTTGACGCTAAAGCTATTTTCGGGGCAAACATGCTGTAAATAAGGCCTTTTAAGCGATCATTTCGTTGATGGCAAGTTGACGGCAGCCTTTATAAGGGTGTTACAGCAGTAATATTAGGAGAGTGGCTAATATATGGATTGGCAATTTATAACGCATCATCTGGTAAGCGGGTACATCCCTGTTGCTGCGGCATTGGTGCTGTACTTTATTCTTTTGTATGTAATCGGGAAAAAGCAGACCATGGGTCACATAATTATTTCCTTTGTATTCTGCTTTTATCTCGTGGGAATACTAACAATGACAGGTGTCTGCATTGGTGGTTCTTTCTCCCCGAGAATTGTTTTTGTTCCGTTTGTGGATATGATAAAGGGGCCTGTAGATACTGCGTTGAACATCTTTTTATTTGTTCCGCTGGGCTTTTTCCTTCCGATTCTTTATCGAAAATACGACAGAATCGGTAAGATCGCTTTAGTAGGATTCCTTGTATCTTTGTCTGTAGAAATAGCGCAAATGTTTGGGACTGGAGCTACAGATATAAATGACTTGATAACAAATACGGTCGGGGCATGTTTAGGATTTGTGCTTTATAGATTGGTATACAAAGCGATCCCGAAATCTTGGATTAAACAGATTCAGGTTGATGGAGTTCAGTGCTATTATGAATTGCTGTTCTTTTGGTTTGGAGCATTATTGATAATGCTGACTATTCAACTTCATATTTTCCATGCATTATTTGCGGCAAATGCACCCGCCGGTGATATGCAGGAGTGGAAATAGTCCAGCAGCAATGGTTTTTTGCAGAGGAGGCATTTAATGAAGCTGAGAAACTTTTTATACCTTAACACTAAGGTTATAGAGGACTACATTTCGGCAATAGATGGTTTTACATACGATGAAGAGTCACAGGCAATTGCCACAAGCAATGAAAATACTGTGAGCGGAAAAGCCGTTATCCCAGTAGTAAGTGGGAGTGGAGAACATACCGGTCGTAAAGAAGAAGAAATCAAGCGATCTGTTAGAATAAGCGATGCATCAAAATTTGACAAGATATATAAATATCTTGACGCCGACGAGGACGAAGGTCTTAAATACTATGAATGCCTTAGTGATAATATATACGATGAATTGAGAAGAGATGATTTTCTCGAAGTACTTGTGACGGCTCGATTTTCAAAAATGAAAGAACTAACTGATAGTGTCAAAAAAATAGCTGAATTGGCATCAGCAATTGAGTCTTTTACTGACCAGGAAATATTAGATAAGAAAGCAACAGAAGCCATCAACGGCTTATCTGCGTTGAGCCAATTGAAATCTGGGAAAGAGATTGCCTGCGTCTTTGAATTTGACGATAAGCAATATCCCTTAGTTGCGTCTTTGGATGAAAGCTATTTCCGATGTGAACAGGAGAGCTTTGTTGGACAAGCTTATATGCTTTGTAAGGTTATTCGCAAAATACCCAAAGGTCATAGTATCAAATTAGACGAGATATTTGATGACATCAAGAAACTGCCTATGAATCGGGCTCAAAGGAGAAATTTGTCAAAGAATATGGATAATCCTGCTGAACTCCGTGATGTCGTTAAGGGACCGGCACTGGCTGTTCTTCCAATAGCTGTCTATCAGTAGTCATTTTATGCAATGGCTATCTTTGACTTATCATGTTTTACGGTCTTGTAGTACTCAGTTAGGTAATTGCGAAACTCGCTCCACGAGTTCGTAAACCTGAACAAAGTAAGACCGAGATCCGGCTATGCCGGATTTCATTGATCAAAACTGGTGGGTAATGCCACACTTTTGTGGATACCCACACCGAACCTTGAAAATTGACGTACTTTAACAAGCCTTCTTCATTGTTCAGTTCCGGCAGCCTATGCGATGAGACGCTTAAGCG
>JBGUVT010000034.1:0-9424 GCA_045220485.1 Anaerovoracaceae bacterium
CGATGCAGGAATGAAGGAAGCAGAGTATTGCAGAAAGATACTCGAAAGCGCTGAGCAAAAAATACAGCTCTACGAGAATGGAGAAATGAAAGATGCACAGCTTTGATGAATACAGAGAAATAGTCAATTCGCATCTGACAGATCTTATTTCTGATGCGGGTGAAGAGGCATCCGAACTGGCCGATGCCATGAAATACAGCCTGGAAGTCGGAGGAAAGAGACTCAGACCTGCGCTTCTTCTTGCCTCATGTGAATTTGCAGGCGGAAGTGTCGATGAGGCTCTTCCGTATGCTCTGGCACTGGAATACATCCATACTTATTCACTGATACATGATGATCTTCCTGCAATGGACAACGATGATCTAAGGAGAGGCAAGCCGACAAATCACAAGGTCTTCGGTGAAGCTATGGCTATACTCGCAGGGGACGGACTTCTGTCAACTGCAGCAGAGATCGTAACAGGCTGTCCTCTTGAATACAGTAACGATCCTGCAAAGATGAGAAATCATATCAGAGCGGCACATGAGATAATGTCGCGTGCCGGAGCAACGGGAATGATTGCCGGTCAGACGGCAGACATAAAGGGAGAAAGCCTGGAACCGACTGCGGAGCTTATAGAGTTTATCGAACTCCACAAAACCGCCGACCTCATAACAGCACCGGTCAGAGCCGGACTTATGATTGCCGGTGCGGACGATGACATGCTCGACAGATTCACCGTGTATGCAAGAGACATAGGTGTGGGATTTCAGATTCTTGACGACATCCTTGACATTGAAGGAGATCAGGCTCTTCTTGGTAAGACTCTGGGCAAAGACGCAGAACAGGGTAAATGCAATTATGCATTTGTACATGGCATCGATAAAGCAAAAGCAGAACTCCACAGGCTCACGGCAGAAGCAAAGGAATCTCTGGCTCCTTATGAAGACGATGCTGAATTCTTTACGGCTCTCGCCGATTCACTTGAGATAAGAAAATACTGACACAATATGAAAGAACGACTGGATGTACTCCTTGTGAATAACGGTCTTGCAGAAACGCGCGAGAAAGCCAAACGTACTATCATGGCAGGACTTGTAACCGTTGACGGAAGACTTGAAGATAAGCCCGGCTCGCGTTTTGATATCGACTCTGACGTACAGGTAAAAGGACAGGAATGCCCTTATGTAAGCAGGGGAGGTCTCAAGCTCGAAAAAGCGATCAATGAATGGGGAGTTGACTGTAAAGATGCTGTCTGCATCGACATGGGAGCTTCAACGGGAGGATTTACTGACTGCATGCTGCAGCATGGAGCCAAAAAAGTGTATGCAATCGATGTCGGATACGGTCAGCTTGACTACAGGCTCAGGAATGATGAGCGTGTGGTAAATATGGAGAAAACCAACATACGTTATCTTGACACGTCTCTCATTGAGGAGCCTGCCGATCTCATATCTATAGATGTCAGCTTTATCTCAGTAAAGCATATGTTCCCCGTTGCATCTCAGGTACTGTCTGAAGACGGACTTATACTTTGTCTGGTGAAGCCGCAGTTTGAGGCAGGCAGAGAGCAGGTAGGAAAGGGCGGCATCGTAAGAGAACCTTCAGTACATGAAGAAGTAATAAACATTGTTATCGGGTATGCAATGGACAACGGCCTTTATGCCCGGGAACTGTCGTATTCTCCTATAAAAGGAACTAAAGGAAATATAGAATATTTACTTTTACTTTCACGTAAAAAGTGCGATAATAAAGTAGGTGTGAGCAAAGTTGTAAATGAAGCTCACTCAGGCTTAAACAAATAATAAATTTAACCCCAAAGCTATCACCAAATTTATGTAAGGAGATTCAAATGGAAGTTTCAAAAAGATGTGCAGCAATGCAGTTCTCACCAATCAGAAGATTCAACGTATTTGCTTTTGAGGCCGAAAGAGAACATGGCAAAACAGTCTATCGTCTTAACATCGGTCAGCCGGATATCGAGACACCTCCTTGCTTCATGGAAGCAATCAGAAAGTTCGATAAGAAGGTAATCGCTTATGCTGAGTCCCAGGGTATCGACGAGCTGCGTGACGCAATGATCGACTACATGAAGAGAGACTTCGGCATGGAGTATGAGAGAAAAGACATCCTCATCACAAACGGTGGTTCTGAGGCTCTCATTCTCGCTTTCACAGCTCTTCTCAATCCTGGAGATGAAGCTCTGATCGCTGAGCCTTTCTACACAAACTACAACACATTCTGCAACGAGGTTTCCGGCGTTCTCGTACCGCTCACAACATCCGCAGAGGATGGCTACAACTGGGCAAAGAGAGACCTCATCGAGGCTGCTATCACACCTAAGACAAAGGCTATCTGCTGCCTCTCGCCTGGTAACCCTACAGGAAGAGTTCTCACACTCGAAGATATGAGACTTATCGGCGACATCGCTAAAGAGCACGACCTCTGGATCATCTCCGACGAGGTTTACAGAGAATTCGTATATGACGGAGCAGAGGCTCACTCATTCGGACAGCTCGAAGATATCGCAGACAGAGTAATCATCGTTGACTCCGTATCCAAGAGATGGTCCGCTTGCGGAGCAAGAATCGGAGCTGCTATCTCCAAGAACGAAGAGTTCATGAGCGCACTTCTCAAGCTCGCACAGGGCAGACTCTGCGTACCTACACTCGAGCAGGTTGGTGCTGCAGCTCTGTACAGAATGGACAAGAGCTACTATGACGAAGCTAAGGCTGAGTATGAAGCAAGAAGAGACGCTGCTTATGAAGAGCTCTCCAAGATTCCTGGAATCGTTTGCCAGAAGCCAGCAGGTGCTTTCTATATGACATGCAAGCTGCCTGTTGATGACATTGAATCTTTCCTGATGTTCATGCTCAAGGAATTCGATGACAATGGTGAAACAGCAATGTTCGCACCGGCTCCTGGATTCTATGCAACAAAGGGTCTCGGCGGAAATGAGATGCGTATCGCATACGTTCTGACACCTGACAAGATGAGAAGAGCTTGCGAGCTCATTAAGATGGGTGTTGCCGCTTACAACGCAAAGTAGTATTGCACCGAACAATTCACTTGAACTGACGGTAGGGGGAATTTCGGTTCCCCCTACATCTTTATTGAAAACAAATGGCAGAAGCAAAATTATCCCCAATGATGCAGCAATATTCGGCTATCAAGGATGACTACAAAGACGCCATCCTTATGTACCGTCTCGGAGATTTCTACGAGATGTTCTTTGATGATGCCATTCTTGCATCGAGGGAGCTTGAGCTTACTCTCACCGGAAGGAACTGCGGTCTTGAGCAAAGAGCACCGATGTGCGGTGTTCCTTTTCACTCGGTCGATCAGTACATCGTAAGGCTTGTAAACAACGGGCATAAAGTTGCCATATGCGAGCAGGTTGAGGATCCGGCGGAAGCAAAGGGAATCGTAAAGCGTGAAATTACCCGCATCTATACTCCGGGAACTCTCGACATCAGCGATCCTTCAAGAAGCGAAAGCAACGTATTTATTGCTTCGGCCTGTGTATCAGACGAGCTTACTGCAGTTGCACTGGCGGATATAAGCACGGGTGAACTCAGCGCCTATGAGTATGAGACTGAAAAAGCAGGGAAGAAGCTCTCATTTGAACGTCTTCTGAACGATATTTCAATTCTGGATGTAAAAGAACTCATTGTCAGCGACGTGATAGCCCCGGAGGTCGAAATATCGCTTTCCGAACATCTGCTCAACGTCTATCTCGACCGCATCGATGACTCTTATTACAGATACCAGACAGCCAGAGACGTACTGATGGATCAGTTTGATGTATCATCACTGATACCTCTCGATCTGGAAGGCAGGGAAGAGATGACCTCCGCAATCGGAGCTCTTCTGATGTATCTCAGAGATACTCAGAAGGGTGACCTCGATCAGTTCAGGGATGTAACTATCAAACAGCACGATGGAGTGATGCATCTTGACAGATCCACCCTACGCAACCTTGAACTGCTTGAAACGATCTATGACGGCGATGTCAAAGGTTCTTTGCTTGGAGTTATTGGAAAAACAAGGACTGCCATGGGCGGAAGGCTCCTCAGAGCCTGGCTCAGGGAACCTCTTACTGAAGTTACGGAGATCCGCAGGCGTCTTGATGCAGTTGAAGAACTCAGGAATGATCCGGTCAGGGCAAACAATATTTCCAACAGTCTTAAATATATCTATGATTTTCAGAGACTGACTGCCAGAGTTGCGACGGGACGCGCTGATGCCCGCGATCTTATAGCGCTGAAAAAGACACTGGCACAGCTTCCGGACATAAAGTTCGAGCTTTCAGATGCTTCTGCATTCCTGCTTAAAGAACTGAACGGATCGATAGGGGACTTTGATGAGCTTTATACGCTTATCGACAGATCAGTCTGTGAAGAACCTCCTATGGGCATCACTGAAGGAGGGATAATCAAGGCAGGTTATTCAAAAGATCTCGACAAACTCAAGGAATCCATCTCCGGAGCCAAGGAATGGATTGCAAATCTTGAGAACACCGAAAAGGAAAGAACCGGAATCAAGACCCTCAGAGTCGGATTCAATAAGGTTTTCGGCTACTATATCGATGTGAGCAAAGGGATGATCGATAAAGTACCGGAAGATTACATCAGAAAACAGACCCTCGTTAACAACGAACGGTACATTACACCTGAATTAAAGGAAAAAGAAGATCTTGTCCTCTCTGCCGAGGCCAGGATCAACAAAATCGAATACGAAGAATTCCGCAGGATAAGAACTGCGATAGAACCATATATTACAAGACTTCAGAGCGCTTCTGCTGCTGTTGCGGAACTTGATGTTCTGATCTCGTTTGCCAAGACCGCCGCTGCCAACGGCTATGTAAAGCCTGAAGTAAACGACGGTGATGTGATCGATATTAAGCGCGGAAGGCACCCGGCCGTGGAACAGCTCCTGGGAGCAGGCATGTTCGTCTCAAATGATACATATATCGATATGAACGAACGCAGCATGCTCATCATAACGGGTCCTAACATGTCGGGTAAATCCACTTACATGAGGCAGACAGCCATCATAGTTCTGATGGCTCAGATCGGATGCTTCGTTCCGGCAGACAGCGCCGTGATCGGTGTTACAGACCGTATATTTACAAGGATCGGAGCTTCCGATAATCTTGCTTACGGTCAGTCTACTTTCTATATAGAAATGAGCGAGCTGGCCGGAATACTAAGAAATGCGACTTCAAGGAGTCTTATAATACTCGATGAAATCGGCAGGGGAACCAGCACTTTCGACGGACTGTCGATTGCATGGGCAACAGCGTCATATCTTGCAGATCCCGCACACAGGGTAAGGACTATGTTTGCGACTCATTATCATGAGCTTACCGAACTGGAAGACGAGAAGGACGGCATACATAATCTGTCTGTTGCCGCTGCAGAGGACGGAAACGATGTTGTATTTCTGCATAACATAATTGAAGGACCTGCAAGCAAAAGCTACGGCATACATGTTGCAAGAATAGCGGGTATTCCTGAAGTGATCAGAAGAGATGCAAGGCATAAGCTGAATGAACTCGAGACACTTTCTGCTGAAGTACGCGGTGAAAGTGCTGACAGATCAGAACAGATATCCTTCATGTCAGATGAGCTTGCGGAAGAAGGAATAAACGCAGATGCAGCCAGATACAGGCATCTTGCTTCAAAGATAGGGGAGATTGATATAAACACGATGACACCTGTTTCCGCCCTTGTAAAACTGCAGGAAATCATCGAAGAATTCAGTGACAGATAATTATGATCAAAGTACTGGACAGCTTTGTCGCAGATAAGATAGCAGCCGGAGAAGTTATTGAAAGACCGGTCTCTGCGGTAAAGGAACTTGTTGAAAATTCAATAGATGCGGGAGCTGCATCCATCATAGTTGAGATCCGCAGCGGAGGGAAGTCGTATATACGTGTCACAGACGACGGATGCGGCATTTCTTTTGATGAAGCCGAAACTGCTTTTCTCAGACATGCGACAAGCAAAATCAGCAGTATAACAGATCTTGATAATATAGTCTCGCTGGGTTTCAGAGGTGAGGCTCTCGCGAGCATATCCGCTGTTTCCAGACTTACCATGGTTACAAGAAGAGCAGAAGACATGTCCGGCGTAAAGCTGGTACTGCACGGGGGAAGGGTCGTTTCAAAAGACCGTACGGGCTGCAATACCGGAACTACTGTTATTGTTGAAGATCTTTTCTACAACACTCCTGCAAGGCGTAAGTTCATGAAAACCGACGCGCGTGAAGCATCCTCAATTATTGAGCTTATACAGCAGTATGCTGTGTGCTATGCAGGCATACGCTTCATGATGATCAACAACGGCATGACGCTCTTTACCACAAATGGTGACGGCGATCCGTATAATGTAGTCAGAATGCTGTATCCGGCAATAGCAAAGAAAGGCCTGATTTCCGTTGATAACGGGCATGTAAAAGGATATGTAGCAGATCCGGGAAGCACAATGAATACAAGAAAAGGGCAGCTTTTCTTTGTCAACGGAAGACTTGTTTCCAGTGCTTTGATAGAAAAGGGCCTTGAAGAAGGATATCAGGGGCGTATTTTCAGCGGTTTTCCGGCAGCAGTCCTCTTCATTGAAGCGGAGCCATGCGATATCGACGTAAATATTCATCCGGGCAAACAGGAAATCAGATTCCTCAGGCAGGATGAAGTGAAAAAAGAGATAGCGGATGCTGTCAGCAATGCTGTAATGACAGATGCGGGTGTTCCTAAAGGTTTTGTTAAAAACATTGAAAAAACACCTGAAAAACAGTTAAATGTTGATGTTCGGCAGAAGAACGAAACAGAGCAGACATCCATACGGGAGTTCCTGAAAACCCTTGACAGGCATGAATCATATGTTTCACCTGAAAGCGTTGAAACACCTTCCGCCTGTGAAGAAACGGAAGCGGCATATACTCCTGTTTCCATGCCTGTAAAAGCAGAAGCTCAGACGGTACAGAAACCTGCGCCTTTCGTCTTTTCTGACCTTACATTCAAAGGTTATGTATTCAACACTTATATCATAATGCAGGGCAGTGATGAGCTTTACATTTTTGACCAGCACGCTGCGCATGAGCGTATCTTCTATGAGAAATTTATGCGCGGGTATAATAACTCCGCACACTCACCACAGCCCGTTCTCACAGCCTTCACAATCTCTGTGAGCAATGATGTATACTCAATGAGCGGAGACTGGCTCGGCGATCTTATTCGCATGGGCTATGATATAGAAGATTTCGGAGACTGCACGTTTATAGTAAGAGGGATACCTCCGTATATGACCGTCGACGAAGCTGAAGGTTTTGCCAGAGGTTATGCTGAAGCAGCAGGAGAGGCCGGTGGCTCAAATAAGGTGGTCATCGATAAACTGATCATGAAATCGTGCAAGTCTGCCGTAAAGGCACATGACGTGCTTTCAGAACAGGAAATAAACGATCTGATGTCAGAACTCGCAGATTGCGGCAATCCTTATTCATGTCCTCACGGACGTCCTACATTCATAAGGATAAGCAGCTACGACATTGAAAGATCGTTCAGACGTAAATAATGTTCTACGGAGGAATCGTTCCTCCGGTAAAGATTTCGGAGAAAAAGAGAACAAAATGAAAAATACTGTATATATAATTTCGGGTCCGACAGCATCAGGCAAGAGTCTGATTGCTTACTACCTCGCCAAGCGTATCAATGGCGAGATAGTCAACTGCGACTCGATCCAGCTTTATAAATACATGGATATAGGAAGCGCCAAGCCTTCCGAAAAGGCGATGTCCGAAGTAAAGCATCACCTTTATTCGATCGAGGATCCTTCGGTCAATATGACTGTAGCCGATTACAGAACCCTCGCGATCGAAACTATTGACGACATACTTGCACGCGGCAAGACGCCGATAGTCTGCGGCGGTACAGGTCTGTATCTAAATGCCATTCTTTATGATATGGATTTCGGATCGGCACCTGATGATGAGGAACGCAGGCAGGAGCTTGAGGAGCTCGCAGCTGAACGCGGAGCTCAGTATATGCATAGTTATCTTCAGGCTCTCGATCCTGATTCTGCTTCCAGGATACATCCTAACAACACCCGCAAGATAATCCGTGCAATAGAAGCATATGAGCATGGAAAGGGTATAAAAGATCTCTCCGAGTGTGAGATAAATCCTGATTACGATTTCAGATTCTATTCTCTTACAATGGAAAGAGAATGGCTCTATGAGAGGATCAACCGCAGAGTATCAAGACTGATCTCAGACGGTCTCGTTGACGAAGTCAGCAGCCTCCTCGACAGAGGTTATACGGAAGATCTTCCTTCAATGAAAGCTATCGGCTATAAGGAGATCATCGGTTTCCTCAACGGAGAATACGATCTCTTTGATGCCAAAGAACTCATAATGAAAAACACCAGACACTATGCCAAGAGACAGTACACATGGCTGAAACGATACGATTTCGTCGAATGGGTCGAGATAAAGAAGGGCGATACCGTTGGTGAGATAGTCGACCGCATACTTGGTGAGGACCATAAAGCCGAGTATATGTAAATCAGCAAAATGGCAAAAACCACATACGACAGCAAGGAATTCAGATCGCATAACAAGAGCGATAAACCGGATAATATCGTCAGGAAAGAAAACGATATTTACATGGAATGTGAAGCCATACAGAAGGAGCTTCCGAATTTTTTGCGCCCGTATTTTGCATATCTGAAAGGAAATGTTCTTCCTATGACCAGACTGGCATATCTTCATGATGTGCGGTTTTTCATGAATTATCTGATCAGGGAGACAGACCTTACCCAGGCTGATATACCTAAAAATATCAAATCCGATGAATTAAATAATGTCGTTGCAGCAGATATAAATCTCTATATCGACTACTGCCGCAAGTACATGGTGGATGACGGAGATACTGTAACGGTTTTTGAAAACAACAACAAATCTCTGGCCCGCAAAAAGTCATCGGTGTCAGTGCTTTTCAAACAGCTTTACAGGGATGGCATTGTAGATACCAATATCACTGACGGATTTGATCCGATCAGAGTCGCAAAGCCGGGAGAAAGGGAGATCAAAGCTCTGCAGGACGACGAAGTCATGATAATGCTTGATGCTGTAACAAACGGAACAGGCCTTACTGACCACGAACGTAAATACTGGGAGAAAACAAAGCTCCGCGACAAAGCAATACTTGTGATGTTCGTTACTTACGGACTGAGACTCAGCGAGCTCCAGCAGCTTAATCTTTCATCGTTCAATTTCTCAAGAGGCGAGTTCAAGATTTACCGCAAAAGGGGCAAAGAGTCGATTATGCCTGTTAACCGTTCGGTCGAAATGGTTCTGAACGATTACATCAACAGCGAGAGTAATACTGTTATACCCGAAAATTCGGCCGGAGAGGACGGACTCTTCCTGTCATTGCAGGGTAAAA